>JBFMDG010000202.1:0-10576 GCA_040754135.1 Verrucomicrobiota bacterium | reverse complement strand
CGGTCCTTCGGATGATACATGATTTCCGAGATGACAAGGCCGGTGCGGCGGCTGGAGGGACCGAGCGGCTCCCGGTTCGGTGTGAAGTTGCCCACGGTGCCGCCGATGTTTGGCGCAATATCGCGAAACTCGACGCGCGCCGTGGTGCTGGCGTGGTGACTCGAAACCACCGGTCCGAAATAGATCGTGTTCGGCATGGAAATCGAAACGCTCCCGAGCTGTGTCCAATTCTGCCCGTCGAGACTGGCATAACCGGTAAAGGTGCTTCCCGAACGTTGCAAACGCAGCCAGGTTTCCGGGTAGTTCACCGGGAAAGTGCCGGCCAATGTCGCGTTGCCGCCGGAACTGACGCGCGATTCAAAAAAACATCCCACCGTTGCCGGGGTCGCCAATGCCGCGGCAAAGGCGCTGTTTGGTGTGAGACTGGTCCGCGCCATCAATCCCGCTTTCGCCCACATGTCTGATGGCGAAAAAGATTGCAATCGCACTTTGACATCAAAATTCCCCGTGCGGAGTTGATACTCGAAATGGAATTGATCACTTGTGCCGCCGATATCGAGACCGCCGCCGGTGACGTTGAATCCGCCCGGCACGGGTTCCACCGTCCCTGGTTGCGCGGGATTGCCGATTTCAACGGGTGCGTATTCAACGGCCAAAAACGTGCGCGTGGAATTGGGCACGATCGTGTTCGGCGTGACGGCGCGATCTTTGACGTTGTTTACCGTCAGCGAGTAAGTGGTGCCGTAAACCAACGCCGATGTGGTCAGGAGAACCGTGCGCGTATCCGACCCGAAAGCGACCGCTGACACGGAGATGCCGTTGCTGATTTGATAATTCGCGGAGGCGGTTGCAGTGGTGGCTTCGACCGGCTCGGAAAAAACCACCATCAAATTGGTTGTGCCAATATTCTGAACGTTCGCAATCGCCGGTTTAATGGAATCGGGATTGACGGAAAGGAGGGCTTCATCGCTCGTTGCCGTGCCGAGTGAATTGGTCAGAACGCAACGATATTTTGCCCCATCCGCGGCCAAAGGAGTCACGGGAATCGTGTAAACGGAACTGGTCGCGCCGGCGATGTTCACGCGGTTGCTTTGCCATTGATAGCTCATCGGGCCGGTGTTGCTGACCTTGACAGAAAACGTAGCCGGTTCGCCTTCCATCACGGTGAGATTGGCCGGATGTTCCGTGATTTGCGGCGGTACGAGCGGGACAAATTTGTAGTAATCGATATCACCGCTGACCGCTGTGAAGCGAAGCGTTGTTAAGCCGTTCAGCTCGACATCCGCGATGGTGCCGTCGGCTGATTTTAATGGAACCAAGGCATTCCGGCCCCAACCTCCGGAGCCGGGGGCGTCAAAAGTGCCGAGCTGAACCACGGTCTGCGAAGTGGTGTTGGCGCCGCTGGTGACTTTTTGCATGCTGCCTTTCAGTTGACCCGGCGCCGTTCCATCGAAGGACAGAGCGGCATACACCTGGTAATGAGCGTTCGGAAAAACGCGGGTGTAGTTGTACCAGTCGCCATTATCAGTCCAGCCGATGCGATAATTGGTCGTGACTTGCCACGCTTCGCGATCGAAATCCGGATTTTGCGTCATCGGCACATTGGGCGTTTCGCCGACGCGATACTCATTTGCGGAGCCCTCGTTGGCCGGTTGGAAATAGTCCACGTTCGCGACCGCGCCGAGCCCGTTGTAAGCGCCACCGAGGTAAGGCATGGTGTCGGCCTGCGACCGGCGCTGGCCGGAGCCATAATTAAAGTCTTCGGCCTCGATGACGAATATGCTTTGTCCCGAAACGGAATGAAACTGGACCAGACCGCAAACCAGGAGAAGGCAAGTGAAGAAACAGGAAACAAAACGGCGATTCACAAAAAACTTTCTAGACGAGAATGTCGGTTGCGTGTGTGCAATGAGTCGAGCGTTTCAGCAAAATACAGGCCACGGTTATCACATTGGAGAGGGAGATGTTGAGCAACGGCGGTGCGTGTTTCCATTGCCCGAGCTCAAGGTTCAGCCAGGCAGGCGTCTACTCGTTTTGAATGAAATAACTCAAGTTCTCGAGCTCGATGGCGAGATTGACGTTGTTAACCATGACCTCCTCGGGCACATGCAAAACGATGGGAGCGAAATTCAGGATTCCCGTAATGCCGGCTTCGACCAGTGTATTTGCCACTTCCTGAGCGGCGGATGCTGGAACTGTGAGGATGGCCATTTTCACGTTGCGACCGCGAACGATTTCGCTGAGCCGGTCCATCGGGTGGATGGGAGTTGAAGTTTTGGCCCGGCGCCGTTGTGCATCGACATCGAAAGCGGCGATGATTTCAAAGCCTTCCTGTTCGAAGCCGCGATAGGAGAGGAGAGCCAGACCGAGGTTGCCGACGCCGACAAGGATGACGGGTTGAAGGCTGTTCGTCCCGAGCAGATCGGAGATCATTTTGCTCAGTTGCTCGACGTCATAGCCGAGGCCGCGGGTGCCGAACTGGCCGAAATAGGTTAGGTCCTTGCGGAGCTGAGTGGATTTGACGCGAGCGGCTTTGGCCAGCGCTTCGCTGGACACGGTGCGAATGCCATTGGCCTTGAGGCGTTGCAGGCAGCGCAAGTAAATAGAGAGCCGGTAAATCGCCTTGCGCGGAATCTCATGTCGAATGTTTTTCTTCAACCGGTGCGCAAATTAAAGGAACTGCCCACACCCCGCAAGAGGAAGCCAGCGCTTCCGCGGCAAAACGAAAGCGCTGGCTGCAAGATGAACCGTGGTCAAATGGCTGCGATCAATTAAACGACAATCGAGCTGCCCGGAATCGGAATCGGATAGAGTCCATCAGGTCCCGGAAGCGTTGGCGGCTGGCCATCGAATGAGAAATCTTTCGGCATGAGATCGAGCGTCGAGTTCATGGCTTGTTCCCAGGTGATTTCTTTTCCCGAATAGGTCGCCATCCGGCCCATGATCGAGGTCAGCGTGCTTTTGGCGCCGCGTTCGGCTTCGTTGTGCGGAAGATCTTTGCGAATGGCCTCCTGCAATGGGTAATGCTCGAGTTGCCAGCCGTCATTCGAATCGCCTTCCGCTCGATAACGCCAGGCCTCCGGTCCACGGATGATCTGGCGGCTCACATCGCACGTTCCTTTGGTTCCGATCACATGCTCGGAAACGTCATTGATGCAATTCGGGATTTGCCGGCATTGACTGAACATAATCGTTCCATCTTCGTAGGTGTATTCCACCGCGTGATGATCGAAGATTTCTCCGCTATCCGGTCCCTTTTGATACGCGCGTCCCCCCATGCCATGGCATTTCACTGGAAAGGCATTCTTCACCCAATTGATCACATCATGATTGTGGATGTGTTGTTCCACAATGTGATCGCCGCAAAGCCAATTGAACATGTACCAATTCCGCATTTGATATTCCATTTCCGTTGGCTGGCGGCCGAGCGATTTGGCCAGGTCAGCGCGCCGCGCTTTCGGGCCGACCGGGCCGCCATTCCAATAGCAGCGCATGGCCACAATGTCTCCTATGGCGCCATCATGAAGGCGCTGCATGACTTGTTTGTAATTGGGCTGATGGCGTCGCTGCAGGCCGACCCCGACTTTGAGATTTTTTCTTTTCGCTTCCTCAGCTGCGGCGATGACTTTGCGCACTCCGGGGCCATCCACGGCCACCGGTTTTTCCATGAAAACATGTTTCCCCTTGCGAATGGCTTCTTCGAAATGAATCGGACGGAAACCCGGAGGCGTGGTGAGAATGACCAGATCGGCCAATTCGATGGCCTGCTTGTAACCCTCGAACCCGACAAATTTATGATCGTCTGGCACGTCCACGAGATCTGCATGCCGTTTTTTGAGCTGCTCGAAACTGCCGTAGAGTTTGTCTTTGAATGCGTCGGCCATGGCCACGAGTTTGACGCCTTTGCCACCGGCATTGAGCGCATGTTCGGCGGCGCCTGTGCCGCGGCCGCCACAGCCGACCAAGGCGACTTTCAATGTATCGCTGGCCGCGGCGCCGAGAGCGAAGCGCTCGATGGGCAGGGCCCCGAGCAATGCGCCGCCCGCTAAAGCTGAAGAAGAGTTTTTCAGGAAACTCCGTCGGGAAACACCGGAGGAATTTTTTGGATCGTTCATGATTCGTACTGATTTAACGGTTCGTTCGCGCCGCATCCACCCCGATGCATTTCCGACCGGCACTGGTGGTGGGCAGGAACGCAGGTTAATGCAATCAACGGGAGCTTGTCTATGAGGAACAAGCAGCGCGTGCGGTTCACTCAAATCACCGACAGATTTTGCTTTGCAGAAAGCAAAAGAGGGCCTCGGAAACAAGCTTCGAGAATTCGCCGCCTGGAAATTGGACCCGGGACTGATGTGCTCCGCTTTCCGATGCGCCGCGGTGGCCGCGGCAACGGCATTCGATTTTGGCCGCTGCCGTTGCCAATGGTTGAATGCCGACTCTGTTGCGCGAACTTATTCGCGTTCCACGCCGCTGTTCCAATACTGATTCAGGTCGTCCGCCGAAGGAACTTTGAGCGGGCGCACGATGCGGAAGCCGAGAAACTGCGCGTCGGTCAAATACCAGATGCTTTTCGGAAGTTGCGGGTCCTGTTGCTTCCAAGATTTATCGGAAGCGCGTCGCGCCGCGCTGCGCAAACGCGCCGGATCGTCATCCCATGAACCGCCTCGCGCCACATGCGGGTAAGGCTTCGTCGCTTTGTTCCATGGGTTATCGGCCAGGACGCTGACGAACTGTTTGTAGTAATCGGCGGCGTAACCGTCGAGGCACCATTCGGCCACATTGCCGTGCATATCGTAAAGGCCCCACGGGTTTGGTTTTTTCTTCCCGACTTTTTGATATTTGAAATCGCTGTTCTCAGCATACCAGGCGTATTCGCCAACCTTCGAAGCGTCGCTTCCGAACGAGTAAGGCGTCGTCGTGCCCGCGCGGCAGGCGTATTCCCATTCGGCCTCGGTGGGCAGGCGATAAAAGTGCCCTGTTTTGGCACTGAGCCACTGGCAATATTTGTTCGCTGCGTGCTGGGTCATGCTGATCGCGGGGTAACCATCCTTGCCCATGCCGAAGCTCATTTCCACATACGGTTTGGTGGGGCGAGAAACTGCGTCGGCCACCGGATTGGCCGGGCTGTTGGCAATGCGAGCCATCTGTTGTTTCTCGAAATCGGGATACATGAACAGCTCGTATTCATTCCAGGTCACTTCAAGTTTCCCCATCCAGAAGGGATCAATCTTTACCTTGTGCGTTGGTCCCTCATCCGGCTTGCGTCCCGGTTCAGATTCAGGACTGCCCATGAGGAATTCACCGCCCGGAATGGGAATCATTTCGAAGCTTACCTCCGTTCCTGGAATGGTGGTGGAATAAGCTTTCATTTGCGCAGGATCTCTCACATCCAGCTTGGCCATGATGGCTTTGTGAATATCGATGACCACCGGAAGATCCGGAAGAGCGATCTCCTCGGCTTTCTTGGGCACCAGCACAAGATCTTCGGGCCAGAGGGCGCCCTGATTAACCCAGTCTCGCAATAAATCGGTTTGTTCATTCGAGAGCGGGCCGCCTTTTTCTTTGGGGGGCATCAGCGCTTCATGATCCGGACGCAGAACTGTGCTCGTGTAAAGCGGGCTGGCGAGTGCTTTCCCCGGCACAATGGCTGGCCCGTTGTCGCCGCCTTTCAGCGCGAGTTGCTTTGTTTCGAGCCGAAGCCCGCCTTTAGCGTGTCCCTCGCGATGGCAAGCGACGCAGGACAATTCAAGGATGGGCTGGATGTCTTTTGCGAAATCCACTTTGCGAACCGTCTTCAGTTTCACGTCGTCGGGCCAGACTGCCCCCTGTTCAATCCAAAGCCGGAGGACTTGTGTTTGCGCTTTGGTCAATTTGGGTTCCTTTTTCGGAGGCATCACGTCGTCGTGATCTGGAGGGAGAATGGTGGTCGAGTAGAGTTTGCTTTGATCCGGCTGGCCGGGGACGAGCGAGGTGCCATTGTCGCCTCCTTCAATGGCTGCGGCTCGTGAATCGAGGCGCAATCCGCCCTTTTTCATATCCGGACCGTGGCATTTGACACAGTAATTCTCCAGAATGGGCTTCACGTCTTTCGAAAAATCGACCCGCTCGGCAGCCGAAACTTGGCGGGCAGTGCAAAGGATAGCGCAAGCTAAAATTCCCGTCTGTAATCGGTATTTCATTTGTAAAATCACGATGTGCGCCCATACTTTGGGCCGTCGTTGCTCCTTGTGTCAACTCGATCTACCAGACTGTTTTTGGTGACGGCTGCCTTGCTTTTGTTCGGCTTGATCCTTGCAGGATGGTGGCGCAGCCGGACAGTGCCTTCGGTTTTTCCTGCCGCGCCTCCTCAAAATGGTTACGTGGACCTGCTCAATGCGGCTCAGAATCTTCGTGGTTCCGTGCCACCAAATGCCGTCACAGACGCAGACACAGCTGGGCTTGAAAGCTTTTTGGAAACCAACCGCGATGTATTGCAATTGATTCGACGCGGCCTTGAACGGCCATGTGTGGTGACCGTTCAATTGAACACCAATTATGTCGCCAATCACATGGCGGAACTGAAATCTTTGAAGGATTTGGCGCAACTTTTGGCCCTCGAGGCAAAAGTTCTGGTAGAGCAGGGGAAGGCAGAGGAGGCGGCAAACGCATCTTACGATCTCATCCGTTTTGGGCAGGCGATTGCGCAGGGTGGGTTGACCACCGACGTGTTGGTAGGCATTTCTTGCGAGGCGCTCGGTCGCAATGCGCTTTATGCGCTGCGCTCGAAACTGACAGCCGAGCAATGTCGCGAACTGACACGCGCGTTGGAAACGATCGATCGCAACCGCGAACCGCTGGACCATGTAAAATCGCGGGAAATCGCATTTGCCCGCGCCTCGAATCCAGTCTCTGCTCGATTCACCATGCTGGTGGCTAAACCGCTTTTCGATTCCATGCTGAAGGAAGCCATGGATAAGGCCCAGGAAACCGTCTTGCGCGCGCAAGCACAGATGCGACTGCTGATGCTTGCGTTGGCGGAGCAGGCCTTCTTTCTGGAACACGGCTCGCACACGCTCGATCTGAAGGGACTCGCACCGCAATACCTCTCGGTTCTGCCGCGTGACCCATTTTCTGAATCGGGTTTTATTTTCCGAAGTGCCTCCAACACGGTGATGATTTACAGCGTAGGACCGAACCGGAAAGACGACGGCGGTGCGCCGTTGCAGAAAACCCGCGCTGCGGCCGGTCTCCAGGGAGACTTGTTTGCCGACTCAAAACCGCAAGTCAGCAAGTGATCTTTTAATTAAAATGGCCAACTACTCGATTGCGCAGCTGGATCAAATCACCCCGCAGCGTTGTCCCTGCGGATGGACACGGCGCGCTTTTGCGCAACTGCCCGATTCACCCGCTTCGGTTCATCAGGTGGACATTCTTGAGGACGCGCGAACGCATTACCACAAATCGATGACGGAGATTTACATCGTGCTGGAAGGAGAGGGGAGCATCGAACTCGATGGAGAATCTGTCGCGCTGAAGCCACTCACGGCGGTGATGATTCGGCCGGGTTGCCGGCATCGGGCCATCGGCAAGCTCAAGATCTTGAATGTGGCGCTCCCGTCGTTCGATCCGCAGGACGAGTGGTTCGATTGATTTTGGCAACTCGGAATTCGGCAGAGCTTTCCTTGGCCGCGAGCTTTGTCTCAAATGAAGTCTCATTCAACGCAACGTGCTAACTCACTAAAGTCGGATGGCCGCAGGGGGCAGCGTTCGCTGAATTGCATCCAGTCGGTAACCAAACCCCGGCCCGTGCACTGTGCTCAAATCAACTTTACCTCCCCGACGCCGGAAGAGCCCCGGGTGGACCGCCTCTTCGGGTTTGGAAGCCTCGGGATAAAATTGCATGCCGTTTGTCTCCACACCCATGATCGTGCCGGCGTGAGCCGCGAGCAGCACATGGGAAATTTGAGCGAGCATGGGATTGGTCAGATCCTGGACCATCAAGGTCATGCCATGCGCTTTCGCCCAGCAAAGCGTTAGAATCGCGCCGGTTTGTGTTTTGCAGGTTTTCAAAGCGACACCGGACCACCCCAGTTCGCGCCCGAGTTTCACCAGATGCCAGTCATGGGCGCTTTCATCCATAAACAAAGGCTTGCGCGCGGAGACACTGTGAACATCGATCTGATGCGCTTCGAGGTCGTATGGAAAAGGTTGTTCGACATAGAGCAGCATGCCGTAAATGCGCGGATGCTCAGAAAGGAGCCGATCGAGAATGGCGTTGACATAGGCGGGCTCCGTGACGGTGCAATTGAAGTCGGCCGTCAGCCAGAGCACTTCATGATGCAACGCCAAATCGCCCACTTCCACGAGCCGTTGATAATCCCAGGTCGCATCGTTGCCACGCAATTTGATCTTCAAGCACGTGAGGCCATCGCGACGAATCCAATCGGCGAGCAATACCGGATAGCCATCGCGAGGTTCACTGCCATCGAGTTCTTCGGAATGGAGCAGATCTTTCCCGCCCACCAAATGCCACGCGGGAAGAACCATGGCTGGCGGCTTTTGAAAAAAATCTTGAGGATACAATCCGGTAAAAGAAACATGGGCCCCATCGGCGGGAATGAGATACCGGCTCAAGTCCGCGTTCATGAAATTCCCGTTGTACGTCTCGTAGGTTGAAAGGCCATTCAACACCCCGAAAGCATCGTGCAACGCAAGATCGAATGGTGAGCAACAGACAAGTGCGGCCAGCCACGGCATCGGCTCTTCGGGATTTTCTTCCCGGTTAAATTGGGTCCAGAGCCGAGGCAATGAACTGGTCAAAAAGTGATGGCCGATTTCGATGGGGTGCCCGGCTGGGGCGAAATCAGACCACGCCTTGGCTAATTGCAGTGAAAAGCGCCTCAAGACTTCTTCCCGTTTTTCGTAGGCGATCGAGCTTGGCCAGACCCAGGAAACGCTCAGAGGAGTTTCGCCCCAGCCCATCGCGCTTTGGCCCATCGAATTCACGACCCGCATGGCCACGCGTGCGCAAGTGACCGCATTGACCGTCTCCTGGCCAAACTTCAGAGGAGTGCGCATGGTGACGGGAAGGAAAAACAATTCGACTCCCACGGCATGAACATCAGTTGGTTTGGGCATGATGAAATGAAATGATTACCGCGTGAGCTTAGGGCCGCGGTGATCGCGCATTCAAATGGAAATTGCGAGTCGATTGGTTCCCAGCCCGGCGAGTGAAGAGATGTTGTGCAGCGAGGAGTCAACTTATAAATTTATTTAAAAATTGACATTGGCACTCGTGCTGCTAAAACGGTCCGCGCGGTCGGCAAGTGGCAATTCGTGAACAACGATGTACTCATCAATAACCCGCCATTTGCTCTGTTCACGCCGCGCAGTAAAAACGAAAGGCAAGACATGCATATCACTACCTCACGCAAGTCGGGCTTCACCCTGGTTGAAATCATGATCGTCGTGGCCATCATTGGCCTCCTCGCGGCGATTGCGATTCCGAACTTCGTGAAAGCACGCACTACCGCTCAAAAGAATGCCTGTATCAATAACCTCAGGCAAATTGACGGCGCGAAGGAACAATGGGCCTTGGAAAACAAAAAGACTGAAGGCGCTGCGGTCGTTCAGACCGAAGTGAATCAGTTCATCAAGGGCGCCCAAACCCCGGTCTGCCCTGGCGGCGGCACTTACACCTACAATGCAGTTGGCACAGCTCCCAGCTGCTCGTTGAGTGCCAGTGGTCATACTCTGTAACTCATCGTACCGGGTCTAACGTTGAAGCGGCTTGGGGGAGCAAATCCCTCAAGCCGTTTTGGCTTTTCAAATGCCCGATTCAAGGGTCCTTATGCAGGCTCGCCACTTCAGAGCAGGATTCACTTTGCTCGAAATCATGATCGTAATCGCCATCGTCGGCCTCCTCGCCGTCATTGCCATCCCTAATTTCCTCAAAAGCCGGACCAACGCGCAAAAACAAATCTGCATCGAAAACCTCGGCCAGATCGAATCGGCAAAACAAATCTGGGGCGTTGAAAATGGCAAAAATGATGGCGACCCGGTCACAACCTCCGACCTCATCGGGCCGACGCTTTACATGAAGAAAATGGCTGAATGCCCAGCCGGAGGAACCTACTCCCTCGAACCCATCGGTACGAAACCGACCTGCACGATCAGCGGCCACACTTTGTGAAATCATCAGGGCCATTTGGGAATGCAAGATGGTCCTGATCCCATTTGAAATCTTCTTTGCGCGCCTCTGCAAACCAGGCTGCGTTCTGTGCTTCTGAATGGCCGGGATTGATTTTTCAAACAAATCACCTCGTGCTTTCTCGGCTCCCGGGAAAATCTTGCCTGAACCCGGCAAAGACTGCATTGCAATCGAGGTTAAATCTTCCTATTTGCCCAACGCCGAATGGCCTCCGCCATTTGTCACGAAAAATGGAGGGTGGCATCTCGTGCGTGAATTTACGTTTCAGATTTCGAACGCATCCAACCTATGCCGCATGCAAGGAGCGCCAGGATTGAAATGGCGAGACCCAATCGGAAGGAGCGGTCCGTGTATTGCAAACGCACCTGATGTTTGCCGGGGGGAATT
>JBFMDG010000201.1:0-10580 GCA_040754135.1 Verrucomicrobiota bacterium | reverse complement strand
CTTTTCTTTTTCGACCCCCTCGATCGCCAGTGTGCTGAAAAACCAAAGTTGCCTCGCTTGCAACGTGAGAAACTTTTCACCCGTCAAAACGAACTTCCCGTCGCGCAAAGATTCCATGTAGCCGCCATTCACCGTATCCACGCAAGCCGGCAAATAAAAATCGACCAAACTCGTTTTCAGAATCGATCGGCAACGTTCCGCCTGGCGCAGCAATTCCTCGGGAGCCGGAGGATCTGGAGCCTGGCCGAAGGAAGGAACAATCGAGCTGATGATCAGCACCCAAATCCACCCGCAGTTTGGAGTAGCGCGAGCTTTCACCAGTTCACTCCACACGATATGTGTCGAGTGTCAAGATTTTGCCGCGGCCGATCTGGTCAGGCGGCGAAACAACCGCAACACAAACTGGAATTTGTTTTCGGGTTCCGATGTCACAGCGAAAGCCATGGTGCGCAGTTCACGCGGCAGCTTGTGTTGAGCTTGGAAGCACCAGAAAATCGGCACCAAAATCGCCGGCGCAAAAAAAGCCCCGGCCAGCCACCAGGAACTGATTTGAATTTCGTAGTGGCGTATCCAGGTAAAAATGGCCAAACCGATCAGAAACAACACCCAAGGCAAAATAAGCACCCGGAGTGCAGCGGCGCTAGCGGCCAGGTTCAAGTTTTTCTTCTCGAGCGCAGCGAAAAATCCGGCCCAACCGAGGGCGAGCAAATCCAACAGGGAAATGATCGCGTAACTGCCAATCGTCCACCGCATCACTTGTCTGTCATCTTTCGAAAGCTGCGCATCAGAGAATGCCAAGGAAAATAGCGCGAGGGTTCCGATCAGGACCACCGCAATCATAAGGGAAAATTTGTGGCGTAGCGCCAGCCAATGCCCGCGAATAATTTCAGTGCTCTCCAAGGATGTGCCCAGGACAACTTCCAGAGTGCCGTTCTGCTTGTCTTCAGCAATGCGCTGACACGCGGTCGTCAAAACGCTCAGCTTCAATGTAAACCAGGCCCCTAATCCGGACATCACGCACACCGGCGCTATTGGGGCGTCGAACAGATTCACAAGGATGCTGCCGCCGACCGGAATGAGAAGCATGATCAGCCAGGTTCCAGTCGGGCTGAACCGATCGCGCGCGGCCAGCCAATAAAATGGGTTGTGTCCCAGCAACTGTTTGCGGAATAACTCACGCGCTTCCAAACTGCCGAGCATCCATTGCCGAACCCTATCCTTCCAAGGGATTCGCACGGGAGCGGGCCGATCCTGCCAGCAGTGCGGAACCAGAAGTGCAGCCGCCGACAGAAAGGCCCAGGCCAATCCATGAATGGCAAAAAGCGACGGCCAAAAATGACTGCTGCGGAGGCCGTAGAACTGATCGAATGCCATGACATGTGCGTAGGCGGGACTGAGCACCCGCAAAATGTCAGCCCAATCCGGATACCCGGATCGCCGCAGCCATTCCGCCAATCCCGGAAATCCGCATAAAAAAATCAGCAGAATGACCACAGAGGCATTGTTCGCTTTGCGTTGATTCTCACTCAAAGTGGAAATCAGCAAACCCATCGCCAGCGAAAAAAACATTGTGTTGAACAAATTCAATACGACGCGAAAAAACTCGGACCACTTCACGCCTCCGAGAAGCAAGGTGATGGCAAGGATCGGCACCATGGCCAAAACAATCCCGAGCAATTGCAGTCCGTTTGCGAGCAGCTTCCCCACGACCACATCCGCACCTTTTAAATCCGTTAAGAAAAGCAGGCCCAGAGTCCCGCCCCGTTTCTCTTCGCTCACGCAATCGGCGGTCAGCGCCGCCCCTTTGCCGATGCAAAAGAGAAAGACCAGGCTGGTCAAAAACATGAATCCTTGCGGCCCTTTAAGCAGCCCGGGATCGATCTGGCTCATGACCCAGTAGGAACCCGCTCCCAGCGCTAGCGCCATGGTAGCCGCGCCCATCCGGTTGCGGTAGGTGTTGGGATGGCGCGCGTTCACCCGCATTTCGCGCTCAACAATGGGCCAGCAATTCAACTTCATGCAAAACTGGGGCGGGCAAGTTCAACGTTTTCTTTTCAACGCCGGTTTTTATCTTTCACAATTTCCGCCGAGGCGTGCCGGCTTTGGATTGAATGGCCACGCATTCTCAGACCACCCCATAAAGAGACCCTCACGATGCGTTCCGTCCGGTGGACATCCGATTTTCCAGATTTAATTCCTGCCAGAATGGATTATTCTTCTGCCCCATGGCAGCGTTTCAGAACCCGGCGCTTGAAAGATTTCTCGAGCAGATTGCCCCCGAGAGTGTGATAGCTCAAGTGCGGATTTGCCGGCAACCGCACGGGTTTGAACTGCGTCATGTCGCGGACCGATCCCGACCGGCCGGCGATTTGCGAGGAGCGGCGGTCGAGGATCTCCGCGCCATCGCGCAATTGACCGACTCGGGAGCCTACCGCCCCCTAAAATCGGCGCCCAATCTTGCGCGCGGCTGGGTGGTGTTTGCCCGTGAAGCGGAGGAATTGGAACGCGCGCTCAACATTTTGTATCCCGGTTTCCTGGCCGATTGGTTCGCGGTGCATTCGGGTTCCGGCGTGGCGACGAGCTATCGCGAGTTCACCGCGCGGCAGACGGGCATGTACCGGATCACGACGCACCTCTCAGACGTGCGAGCGACTCAATGCACGCGTGCTTGTTGCCATGTTGGTTTTTGTCTCAAGCAACGATTATGGACGGTTCCAGGCCTCGCGCCCGATGCCTCCAACGCCAAGAGCATCATTCCTTGTCTCGAACCGTGCGCGATTCTGCTGGAATTCGCGCGCCGCGTGGCGCGCATAGACCAGGAGGAAAAAATCCAAGTCGAGTTTACCCCGAGTGACCTCGCGACGCTCATCTCCGCACTGGAAACTGCGTTGCAATTCCCGGAGACCAATGTGCGCGAAGCCGATTTTCAGGCGCCCGAAAACAAACGTCATTGGCAGCGGATGCTGGAAATGCTCCGCGATTCTGGCGGCGCTCTTCTGGGCGCCCATGAGACAATGACCGACGCCAACGAATGATCGCGATGAACTCGCAAAGCGCCGTGAATTGCGTTGTCAGTGCGGAAGGGATTCGGCTTAATCGCGCGAATGGATTGGCTTTGGTTCAACGACAAGTTTCTTGGGGTGGAATGGCATTGGTGGAAGATCATCGGCTGGCTCGGCAATGTGGCATTCTTCTCCCGTTTCATGGTCCAGTGGTATGCTTCCGAAAAAACACGGCGCGTCGTCGTGCCTGCCGGATTTTGGTGGTTGAGCATTCTCGGATCGTTTCTGCTGCTCAGCTATGCCTTGTTTTACCAGCGCGATTCCGTCTTCATTTTCGCTTACGCATTCACCTGGATTCCTTACATCCGCAATCTCATCCTGCACTACCGGCATCTCGATGAACATACTCCTTGTGCAAAATGCCATGCCCTCTGCCCGCCCAAGGCGAATTTTTGCCCGGGATGCGGCGCGTCATTGGGGGCGTCAATGCCGCCGTCCTGACTCGCATCTCGCCTTCGGAAAAGGTCGGATTCCTTTTTCAATTTCCTCCCGTTTCATTATGCCTCAATTTCAAAAGCGGCGACGCTTCGCCGAAAACTAAACTCGCTCCGCATTTCAGTGCGCATTCTCCTGATCAATGAAACAGCCCGACCGCACACCGGCGGCCTGAATCGCATGGTGGTCGAATCGATGGATTGGCTCCGGCGCGCCGGGCATAATGTCGCACTCGGTTATTTCGATCGCGCTCCGTCGGCCGTTCCAGAACCGGTTTTTTCACTGCCCCCTCATGGAGTTGAGTTGGTGGAAGCGGCCAGGAAAATGATCCAGGAATTCAGACCCGATGTGATCCAGCTTCACCTGGCGTGGCCGGATTTTTTTCTGAACGAAATTCATCGGTTCGTTCCCACTTGCAGATTCATTCACGATCAAAGCTGGTTTTGCTCGGGAGGCGACCGCATGTCGGGCCGATACTCTGCCTGCCATCGGCCCCATGGAGTGGCTTGCCTGTTCTGGCATTACGCCCAGCGTTGTGGCGGCAAAAATCCCATCGGAAACTGGCGGCGATGGAATCAGGTCGAACGCTTTCAATCCTTGAAACGCCATCGCACCGTGCGCATTCAGGTTGCCTCGCAATTCATGCAGCAGGGATTGATTGAAAATGACTATCCGGAATCGCGCATCGATGTGGTGCCGCTATTCGCCATTCCCGCGCGCGCGAAATCAAATCCCGAACACGGTTTGCTCCTGGTGGCAAGCCGGCTCGTGAAAAGCAAAGGCGTTCATGTGCTCCTCGACGCCCTCAGCCGCATTGCAAATCTGCCCTGGACGCTGGCGATTGCCGGTGAAGGTCCTGAACGGCACAAGTTGGAATCAAAAGCCGCCGGTCTCGGCTTCCAAACGCGCGTCCAATTTCTCGGCGAATTAACTCCGGAATCCCTCGACCTGTGGTACGCCCGAGCTCATATCGTCGTGAGCCCCGTCCTCCGCCCCGAACCATTCGGGCTGATTGGTCTCGAAGCCATGGCGCATGGGAAACCGCTGATCGCTTTTGCCGGCGGAGCCACTGAGGAGTGGCTCGTCCATCAAAAAACGGGGTTGGTGGTGCGTGACCGCAGTGCGACCGCTTTGGCGCAAGCCATCGCTACTCTCATCGAAAATGCCGAGGCTTCTGTGTCGTTCGGATCGGCCGCAATGGAACATTGGGCGCAATTCCGTCCGGAGATTTACATCGAGCGCGTCACCAACTCTTTCCAGCGCGCCATCCACGACTTTTCTGCAAAAGTGTGACTGGCCAATTCGCCCCGTGAGCTTGAATGGGGAGAACGTTCGGCGGCGTTGGCACGTTGGCTTTCCTTTGTCGAAAACCTTGTCGGAATCTTTGTCGCGAGCATGTTGGATCTTGTCCTTAACCTGGAAAAATGATTTTCCCAATTTGCGGAAAGCCTTCGGACAGGCCGAAGCAAGAGCGAACCCTTGCTGAACTCATACTCCGCCACAGCTGCTGTAAAACCAAAGTACGGTTAGGTTAAGATTCGGGGACGACTGGGTTATCCTCCAGGCTTAGCTGAGGCAGAGATCGGTCCAGTCTGAACGGGGGATGACTTCAGCCTGGAGGAGGTATTGGAGCTTGCTGCGATAGGTCTGAACCACCACTGAAGAAACGGTTCGGCCTGGCTCAATTTCGCGCACCCAAGGCGCGCTGCTTCATTCCGCCACAGACTTGAGGTAATGGAGTGCACAAGGATCGTTCTGCGCCGCAGCTCGAAGAATCCACTCATCGCCCGATGGGTCGGCTGGGCCACCCTCGCCGTTAAGCAACATGAGGCCGTAATTAAATTGAGCGTCGGCGTGATGGAAAACGGCTTCGGGGTGTTTTGCGGATCTTGTTTTCCGCGGGGGCGCGAAAAACTGCGCCCGAGGCGGGCCGCGCTCCCCTGAGGGAAGCGGCGCGGGTGGATTGTCTTCAGCGGTTTGGGGTTTGGGGATGCGTCTTGCGGGGTCTTGTTTTCCGCGAGGGCGCGGAAAACTGCGCCCGGGGCGGGACGCGCTCCCCTTGTTATTTCAGAGTGCGCTCACGTTGCTCAGGTCCCAGAGCTTTACGGTTTTGTCGGCGCTGGCGGTGGCGGCTTTGTCGCGGCCAGCACTCAACGCGACTGCGACGACGGCATCTTCGTGGCCGCTGAGGGTTTCGAGGAGCTTGCCGGTCTTGATTTCCCAAAGCCGCGCGGTTTTGTCGCTGCTCCCGGTCAGCAATACTTTTTCATCAAATGAAAACGCAAATGCCCGCACATCTTCGTCGTGCGCACTGAGTGTGTGCGCCAATTGGCCGCTTTCCACATTCCAAAGCCGCGCGACTTTTCCGTCGCGTGCGGTCACCAGCCAGCGGCCGGTTTGCGAAAGCGCGATGCCGAGCGTGTTCGCATTCCCCGGGTTTGGCACCTGAATCACCTTTTTCACGGTCATCGTCGCCAAATCCCAAATGCGCACGGAAAAATCAGCGCACGCCGTTGCCACCAATTTTCCGTCGCCGGAAAACGAAACGGCAATCACCCAGGTGGCGTGATCTTTGAGTGCGCGGCTGCCGGAAGCGCTGGGAAAATCGAGGAGACGCACCGTTTTACGATCTTTCGTTCCGCTCGCCAGCAAATGGCCGCTTGGGGATAGGACATCCGGCCAGAGATTGTCGCCCTGATTGGGGAAAGATTGTTTCGCTGCGCCCGATGATGCGTCCCATATTTTCACCACGTTATCGAGCGTGATGGTGACCAACGATTTTGAATCGGTGAGAAAGAGCAATGAATCGGCGCTCTCACTCAGTCCTTCCATAGTTCGTTCCGGCTGGCGGCTGGCGGTGTTCCATACCACCACGGTGCGATCCGCTCCCGCGCTGGCCAGCCATTTGCCATCGGGCGAAAACGCGACGGCCTCGACGCCTTTGCGATGTTCGATGAGGGTTCCGAGCAGGCGCGCGTTCGGTGCCGCGGTGATCGTCGGGCTTGAACTGGAAGCAGGGGCCGGCTCGGGCGGAGGAGATGTGCTCGCGACTTGCGGTTCTTCGGGAGGTGTGGCGGCAAGCGGCGCCGGTTGCGGGAGGTTCTGCGCTGCGGTGGCGGCACTTTTGTTCTTCATCAAAAGCGCCACGACCACGATGGCGAGGACGGCCACGACTCCGATCAATGCGAAAACGAGCGTATTCGATTTGGGCGCGGCGACCGGTTGGGGAGCGGGTTGAGAAGTGGGGATGCGGCTGCGGGTTGTTGAAACGGTGGAAAAAGATGTGGATTGGCTCAACGGCGCAATCGGCGCGTTGTCCCAAGCGGATCGAGTTCCGGCGACAGCAGGTTCCGCTGGCCGCGTGGTTTTGAGCGGTTCGGCGGGGCGGGTGGTTTTTGGTGTGTCGGCAGGACTCTGCGCGGCGGGCGCGAGCGCCGGCTGAGCTGGTCTTGATAACTCGGACGGCCGTGTTGTGCGCACCGGTTCCGCAGGGCGCGTGGTCTTGACCGGTTCGTTGGGTGCGGGTCGCGAAAGCGCGGGGGCTTCACGGCTGACCTGAGGGGTGGGCTTATCTTCGGTTTTATCCCACCAAATTTCTGTCACCCCTGCCGGCGCATCGGGAATGGGAGCGAGATGAGCAGTTAATTGTGCCAATGTGCCTGACTCGACCGCCGTCAGTGCTTCTTCAAACCATGGAACCTGTTCGATGGGCGAGAGGCAGCAATGTTGAAGGAGCGTGGCCATCTGCTGCACGTGCGGATCCTGATGTGCCTTGAGCCGCTTGAACAGTTTCGATCCATGGATATTTCGAAAGTCGTCCGAGGAAAAAATCAGATTGTCACCGCTGTAAAACTCGTTCCAAAGCGCGGGCTCGGTGGCCAGGGCGCGAAACGTCGTGTGAATGACCAGCGCGGAAAAGTTGTCGAGCCCTTCTTCGTAAAAATCCGCATTTCGCCGTGGATGCTGAAAATTCGCATGCCCCAATTCCGGACTGCGGCCGCGTCCGAATGCCGGGCAGTACATGCCATCGTAATCGACGAGCCGCAGTTCGCCATTGGGAGTGACCATCACGTTGCCATGCTGGAAATCGCCGTGAGCGATTTTGTTTTCGCGCAGTTGATTTACAAGGAGTCGCCAGCCTTCGGTCAGCCGTTTCATCACCGCCGGATCGGCGTGGTGTTCGTCCACGTAAACATTGAGTGGGGAACCTTCCACCCAGTGCATTTTCACGATGGGATACCAGTCGCCGCGGACCAGAATGCCTTTCAGGATGTAATCGAAATCGACGAGGTAAGGGAGGCTGACATTGGCGAGGTGCTGACTTAATCGGGCGTATCGACCCTGTTGCCCCATGACCTGCCGGACGAAACAACGGATGGCCCAGCGATCCGGGCCCGTTGAAACTTCGTAAACGCTGGCGAAATTTCCGGACATGACGCGCGGCAGGCCGAGCATGTCGCATTTGACCGTGCTCGCTTTGAGGGTGGGTTCGGCGAAACAGATTTCAGGATTTTGAATCGCGTCCTGGTAATCGGCGTGAGCGGGCCAGTTCATACCTTTTCCTTTTTGCTGAAGACCGTGACGTCGGAGATTTGCCCGCGGGGCACACGAGTGCCGACGGGCACGAGGCTGAAAAGAATCAAAGTGGTGTCGTCGTTGCGCATTTGATTTTGTTGCCGCAGTTGCGCGACGAAGCTTGCGAACTGGTCGTCTGAGTTGAGGCCGCGCAAGGTTTGCCATGGGAAATGGCCCGCCTCGACCTGTTTGAGGAACCAGCAGGCAATGGCATCGGTGACGAGAACGAACAAATCGCCTGGATGACAATCGCCTTCGGCATACTTCAATTCGGACCAGACCTGGCGGTTGCGCGCGGGATTGCTCGAAAGCAAGAGTGGCCGGCTGTTGAATTGATCAGCCGTCTGGATAGGAAAAGCAGTCACCATCTCGCCATTGCGGATTTGGAACAGGCAACTGTCACCGACGGCGATGGCCTGCCAGCGCACGGTTCCGGGAGGAAGATCGGGACCGCGTTCGAACAAGCGTTTCCACCAAACCTTTTTTTTGGGAGGACCGGCAAATCGAATTCCCAGAAGCGCGGCGAAAGCGCCTTGACGCGCCTTCTCTTCCGCGTACCACGGCAGGCGATCCCATTGAATGGCGCTGTGCCATTCGCTTTGCAATGGGGCCAGCCACGGTTCGAGCGTGACCGGCTTGGGACTGAGCGCCGGTGGATCTTTGATGAATTTGCGCACCAGAAGCTGGGCCCATCGATCGGCGTAAGAAGATTCGGTCGCGCCATCGGCGATGGCGAAATGCTGTTTGCCCGGCGACCAGGCGAATGCGTCTTCGTACTCGTCAACCGCATTGCCCAGTTTGGGGACCCAGAATGCCTGGACAGATAGGTCCATGCAACTAGCGGAGGTTGCTCGAGCGAGTGCCGATGTCGAGGAAGCGAATCAGTTCGACGAGGTCAGCGTTGAAGGCAAAGCCGCGCGCGTCCGCACCGAGCACGAGATTTTCACTGCGGGCCAGATCTCGGAGGCTGGCGGGCAGCGGACTGGAAACGGAAAACAAGATGCGCGCAAACTCATCCGGCAAATCCGCGTCATTTTCCGGAAAGACAATCGGCGTCACGTTTTGGCTGGAGATATGGCAATTGAAAAGCAGCACGTTCCCGTCATTGGTCGCCAGGCTGCACAGAGCTTCCGCTTGCGGCACGGGCCCGGTGTCAGTCGCCTCTCCGTCCGTAATGTTGATGACGATGGGAGGGTATGAATTGGGATGGCGCTGGACCCATGCGGAGAGAATTTGTTGCGAGAGACTCAGCGCCTGGCCCATTGGGGTGATGCCTTTGGCCACGGGTTCAAACCAGATGGGGAATTTGACTTTCTGATTGATCACGCCGCCTGCGCCATCGTCCACTTTGCGGACGCGTTCTTCGACGCGCGCAGGCGCATTGGCGACTTCGCTGAGCGGCACGAGGTCGCGTCCGGCAAGGGCGCCGCTGAAGGCTGGGGCGACGGACATGCCGTAACCGATGACGCACACTTCATAGAAATTGCGCACGCCTTCGCCTCGAGCGCATTTGATAATGAGGTTGTGGAGGAGGCGGTTGATGGCGTCGGCCACGCTATCGCATTTGCGTTTGCCTTCGCTGCCGGCAATGGGTTCCACCATGGAACCGGATTGATCGATTAGAAAAATGAAGCAACTGGGATTGGCTCGGCTGATTTCTGCGGAGTAGGGCATAGGTGCAATACTTCAACAACTGGATCTCGCCGCGGCAATCAACGTGGTGCTTGGGATCTTCACGCGTGCTGGGCGATGGTCATAGCCGAACTGACCGGTCAAAGCAATCCAAAAGGAATTTCCGAAAGGAATCAGTCCCTTG
Source organism: Verrucomicrobiota bacterium (assembly GCA_040754135.1). Taxonomy (GTDB): domain Bacteria; phylum Verrucomicrobiota; class Verrucomicrobiia; order Limisphaerales; family SIBE01; genus JBFMDG01. The sequence goes on along the minus strand of JBFMDG010000201.1, from coordinate 692 downwards.
ACGCGCCCATGGTCTCAAAAGCCCGTTCCGTTTGCCTCACCCCTTCCCGGTTTCACGCCCGCATTGCACCCCATCACGCGAGCACGACAGTTTTCATTTGCCCGGGCAGAAGCGGTTTGTGATACACTGCTCAGGTGAACAGTCCAGGCTCCATTCAAGGTCGAGGCGCGGCATTTAACCCGGCCAATCGCTTTGAACGGCTCCATCTCGAACCGGATGTCGATTGGAACCCTGAGGAGGATTCGGCGCCTCGAACGGAATTCTTCAGCGACCATAGCAAATCCATCATCGCGCATAACCAAAGTCCCGACGTCGGATTTGAATCGAGCGTCAATCCGTACCGGGGTTGCGAGCATGGTTGCATTTATTGCTATGCGCGGCCGACGCACGAATACCTGGGATTTTCTCCAGGGCTCGATTTCGAAAGCCGCATCATGGTGAAAGCAGACGCGCCGCAATTGTTGCGCGCCGAGCTTGAACGCAAAAGCTGGAAACCGCAAGTGATCGCCATGAGCGGCGTGACGGATTGTTATCAGCCCATCGAGCGCAAACTCAAATTGACGCGGCACTGCCTGGAAGTGCTCGCCGAATTCCGCAATCCCGTTTGCATCGTCACCAAGAATCATCTCGTGACGCGCGACATCGATGTGTTGGCGCGGCTCGCCGAGTTTCAGGCCGCGGCGGTTTTTGTT
>JBFMDG010000200.1:0-10598 GCA_040754135.1 Verrucomicrobiota bacterium | reverse complement strand
GTTGAAGGCCCTGATTTCAATGGCGAACGCGTTGCGGGCGTTTTCATCCAGCAGATCGATCCTCGCTCCCTGGCAATGGTTCGTCGCACGGCTGTGCACGCCGCGCCAGGCATAGGTCTCTTTGATTTTGAACCGGCGGATCTTTTGAACGACAGCGCGTTCCGTGAGCAATTTTTCATCGAGCGAAATTCCCAGTGCTGATTTTTCAACGACCGGCTGTCCGCGAAATTGCACGGCAAAGCTTAAGGGCGATTCGGCGGTGAATAACGTGAATACGACTTTGCCATCCGGGCTTTTTACCTGGAGACTTTCGGCAGCGGCCGGCCATTCCAAACAGGCAAGCACCAGCCAGACGCAAATCGGCCATCCTAACAAAGCGGGTGCAGGTGTTCGTTTCATTCTGATTCTTGCTTGACTCATTGCGCAGTGCGTCTGGCGCTGCCATGCAAGCCCTGCTGGCAAGCCGCGGCATGGTACCGGCAACGGCGCCTGGGCTCAACACCCATCCAAAGGGCGCAACAAAGGAACTCGTTGCTGCATTATTGGCAACTCAGTGCAGTGAACAACAGGGCCGCTTTGCAGGAAATCGAACGTTTGTTCAATACCGATCCGATTTGGGGAACGCACCGGAGAACAATTCCCGCGGCCCGCACCGCGACCACGGAGTGCGACGGTGCTGAACGCCAGTCGCAGCGCGTGCCCGGTTCTCAGCGCTAAATTTTCACCACCACCGTTTTCTGCGGCGATGCTGCCGCTTCGATACCGCCGCATTCCGTGACGCTCTTGGCACTGGATGCTTCACGGCTTTTGCAAGTCCAGGAAAAGCACGACCAGATCGATGATGAAGAGCAGGACGATGGTGCCTTCGAGGATGAGCATCAGGCGATTGGTCTGATCGTGTTTGAGCAGTTGATAAAGATTATCGAGCGTCTTGAGTTTTTCGTCGATGGTGCGGTGCCAATCGCTGAGGTGAAATCGCGAGGAGATGGTTTCGTAAATGCGCGCCAGGTGCCAATCGCCGAAAAATTTTGTGATGTTCGAAAGTTCATCGCTGAGGCGCGCCAGATCGATGCGGATTTCGCGGAGATCATCGAGCACGTCGCCACGCCTGCGGATGGGGCGAAGTCGTAAATCGCGGTAAGACCGTTCGAGCGCGTCATCGAGAATGCGATCGTAAGCTTCCAGTTCGGCCAGTTGCAGGTTGGCCAATTCCATGGTGTAAAGGGTTTCGTCAAAGTTGCGCCGTTCATCGATGAGCAGCGCCGCATCCCAGTCCACCACCACCAGGTCTTCCTCGTAATAGCTCAAGTAGCGCCCGGTCGATTCATTGGCTTCCTGATCGGAAAGCTGGGCGACATCGGTTTCCTGAGTCAAAAGGGCGGCCACTTCGCGCCGATGGGCCTGCAGCCAGGCCTCGCCATTGACGGGCAAACCTTCTGACGATTGCAAGGGCGCTTCCAGGCAAAAGACGGTGTAAGCTTCCTCCTCGATGAGATGAGGCACGGGCCGGATGCAGTAAGGAGTTAATTCACGGCGCACTTCCTCGGCCAGCCGGCGCACTTCCTCGTGCAACGAACCGTTCCGGAATTGCAAATCGTGAAAGACCACCAGATCATCGAGTTTCTCGACCGCAAATGGCACCCGCACCGTGATGCTGATGGCGCCGACCGGCAGCAGCTTGATGACTGGATGAACGCGCAGGGGTCCGTGAGGTCCGATCCGTTCGAGAGGCGGGATTCGCACCATTTGTGGACGGTAAAAGAACAGTTGTTTGGGGCTCCGTTTGCTGGCATCGACTGCGAATTGCGCCACGGGTTGACCCAAAATCTCCGGCACCGGCTTGCGATCCATCTCGTACGCCACATCGTAGGCGTAAATGTAAACGACCTCGCCGGTGTACTTTTCTACGTGGAGAGTGCGCGTGCTGGAAGGTGCTTTTTGGGATGACAACGCGGATGGCATCATACCGGAGAAAAATAGCCCAGCGCCGGAACGAAGTCTATTTGCCGAGTCCGTGGCAAATAGCGGCGCCGGAATCTGTGTCGAAAAAACTCACGTGCTCCCAGCACCACGAAAGACAAATTCGATCGCCCGGGGCGAACACACCACTTGCACTCGTCTCGAGAGTGGCGCGCTGTCCGCCCGTTAGTGAGACATGACAATGCGAATGGGCCCCGCCGAATTCGGTGGCGGCCACGATTGCCTCCACGCTCGGCAGAGCAAGGGAACCTTGCGCCAAAACAAGGTGCTCGGGCCGCAAACCGAGCAGAACCGCTTTTCCGATGAAATGCTTCAAAGCGATCGTTCCTTCGGAAGGCAAAGCGATCGAGAACGCAGTCGAGTTCTCCTGCGCGCTTTCCATCGTTGCAGCGTGTGGATCGGATCGATTGAGCGCGCTCGCATTGCTCGCGTGAAATACCATCGAACCTTGGGCGAACGAAAGTTGTCCCGCGATCAAATTCATCGCAGGCGAACCAAAGAACTTTGCCACGAACAAATCGGCGGGCTTTTGATAAATGTCACGTGGCGATCCCACCTGTCGGACGTTTCCTTCACAAAGGACGGCGATTCGATCCGCCAGGCTCATGGCTTCCGCTTGATCGTGCGTCACGTAAATCATGGTGCAGGCGAGGCGCTGTTGCAGCGCGCGGATTTCACGCCGCAATTGCGCGCGCAAAGGCGGATCGAGATTGGACAACGGTTCATCCAGCAGAAAAATTTTCGGTCGCAACGCCAGCGCGCGGCCGAGGGCGATGCGCTGTCGTTCACCGCCCGAGAGCTGCTCCGGCATGCGCTCGAGCAGCGCATCGAGTCCGAACCATTTTGCGATCTCATCCACGCGCCGTTCGATTTCCTGCTCTTGAGTTTTTCGGAGCTGCAAGCCGAAGGCGAGGTTGTCCCAAACATTGAGATGGGGATACAAAGCCGGACTTTGAAACACCATGCCGAGCTGACGATCTTCAGGCGGGAGATGGTTGACCGGTTCGCCGTCCACGTGAATCGCGCCTTGCGTGGGCTTGTCGAGACCCGCGATCAAACGCAGCGTGGTGGTTTTTCCCGATCCTGAAGGGCCGACCAACACGAATAATTCCTTGTCAGCGATCGCGAGATTGAGGTTTCGCACCGCTTCGATTTCGCGCCCCGCCGACCGAAAATTTTTGCGTAGATTTTCGAGAACAACGCGTGCCACAGCGGCCAGTGTCGCGTGGCCCGGGCCGGGTGTCGAGCGCATTGGATTGTTGGTGCGCGGCAGCGCCAAACTTGGGGCGCTCAATGAAAATCATCGGTGGCAAGGCAGCTGCCCGTGAGTCCGCCCAAAGTCGTTGTGGACTGCGCTGGCAAAACGAAGTGACGAGAGCGCTTTGGCCACAGCAACCCGCGTCATTTATCCGAAATGCGCGTCCTCGTTGAAGGTCACCGGCCGCACAGAACATGGCCGGAGCGGGCTTCGACGAGGCGCAGTGTAACCTGGCGTGATGCAATCCTCTTGCGCGAGCGAAAATTTGGGAATAAAGCTGCGGACGGAATCTCACATTCGCATGCGTGTCACCAGCCACACGATGGCAGAATTACTGACCAGACCGAGGGATCAAGCCCCTGGCCAAGGGGCGAGGCCTACGGCGTGGATCATGTTGTTCGTTTTAAGCTTTCTGGTTTTTGGCAGTGGGTGTTCGACGCTTGGGCCTCAGGAGCAACGTTTCGTTTCCAAACCGAACATGCTCTTTGCCGATTCTGGAATTTTCACCTATCAATGCCGGCTCCTTTTTCAAACGGAGCCCGGCGCGGCATTTTCCGGCGGAGCGCGCGCCGCCGGCTGCACCACCTGTCGCTAACGGGATTGCATGCAGGTCGAACCTCGAATCGCGCATTTCCGATTGCGAACGTTGGTTATGTTGGCGTCGCTGGCTTGGGCTCCAGGGTTGACGGCATTGGCTCCTGGAGATCTTGTGCCGGATTTCAAGTTGCCCCGCTGGCAAAGCAACGAACTCGTTTCGCTTCATCAGTTTCACGGCCAGGTGGTAGTGCTCGATTTCTTCGCGCACTGGTGTCTGCCTTGCCTGAATGCCACGACAGATCTCGAGGAGAAGGTGCAAAAGCATTTCGCACAGCAAAACGGGAATGCGCATGGAATTCCCGTGCGCGTGATTTCGATCAACATCGAGCGCGCCCAGCCGGACCGCACCGCACAATTCATCGCCAAAACCGGCGCGTCGTTGGTCTTGCACGACCCGGACGGTTCGCTGCTGAAAGCTTTTGGCGCAACCGGGATTCCATTTCTCGCCGTGATCGACGGATCGAAATCAACTGCCAATGCTCCCGCTTTTCAGCTGGCCTACGTGAACGCCGGTTTTGAAGGGGCTGACAAAATGCGCGCGCTCATCGACAGGATTGGCGCGGCGGGTGACCTGAAACCTGCGGAAGTTTCTTCGAGCTCGCTTCCGCGAACGCATCAGCTCGACGCCGATTTCGAGGCGTTGTGGGCTTCGGATGTTTTGCTGACGCAGAGCGGAGTCGGTTACACCTCGCGTTCCACACGCTCGGAGTGGAGCGTTGGCGCGGGCTTCAACACGCTCGGCATTGATTTCGAGTCTCCGGATATTTTTACCACCCCCACCGAAGTGGAGGAGACGCGTCAATTTTACCAGGGGGCACTGAAGTGGCAGTCTTCGAATCGATTGGCCTGGCTGGCCTCGGCCGGTTTTTATGAGGGTTTTACGGATTATCGATCGGCCTGGCTGCACGAATATTACCGGCAGGTATTTGGTGATTTCGGATATGCCGAAGCGGATCCGCGCGGTTATCAACTGGCGGCGGGAATGCGGGTGGAATATTGGCCGGGCCGCGGATTTTTCCAGGCCGAGTTCAGCTATTTGAATGACGAGATTGCGCCGAGCGCCGAGATCGATCCGAATGACGGATCGCTGTTGTTTGGGCTGGATGAACTCACCACCCGCACCCTGCGGCTTTCGACGGAAAACGTTCTCACGAAAAGAGTGCGCGCCTTGAATGAATTCCGCATCAGCGAAACGTCCGGACGCGAGACGCGTTTTTCCTACGTCGGATCCGTCAATGTGGCGCTCGGTGAATCGTGGGTGCTGCGCGCCCAGGGCGGAGTGACGACGGAACAGCCGGAGTTTGACGCCTGGTTTGTGAGCGGAACGCTCGAATACGAAATCAGGCCGGGGCTGCTCGTGCATGCCGCCGGACGCTATTATGCAGATACCGGAGAGATTGAAAACTCGCTGGCGGCGAGCAATGCCGCGCCGGGAGTGCGCGCCTGGCAGGCGGGCGCTGGCGTGCGCTGGGTGAGCGGGAAATCGTCCCTGAAACTTTTCGTCGCGCCCTATTTCACCCGATATGAAGCGTTCGGGCTGGGAACGTTTTTTTATTCGCGATTGTATCAGGATCGCGATTGGGGGATCGTGCAGCTCGGCTACTCTTTGGAATTATGAAAACATTTCTTGCATCCGCCCTTTTCGCCTGCGTCATCGCCTCCTCATCGGTCTCCACGCCGGCGGCCCTTTATCGCGCCGGAGATATAGTCGAGAATTTCACGGTCACCGACCGCGCCACGGGCCAGCCGATCCGGCTCGAGGATTTTGCCGGCAAGATAGTTTTTCTGGAATGGTTTGCCTGGTGGTGACCGTTTTGTCAGGCGGCCGCCCGTGAGGTTGGCCCTGGCATTGTGCAGTATTACCGCGAGCGCGGCGGGAATCCCGCTGGCGTCGAAGTGGTGCACCTGGCCTTGAATCTGCAGGCAGACACCGCCACGGACCGCACGCGCACCGATCAATTCATCCGCACATTCAACATCGAACTGGTCGCGAACGACACTTCGCGCGTTTTGGCGCGCCGCTTTCAGTCCAGCGGCCAGCCGATTTTTGCCATCATCAATGGCGTGGCCAATTCGCCAAGCCACCGCCAATGGGAACTGCTCCTTAACCAAAACGGTTATGGATCTGTGGATCATCCCATTGAACTGTTCCGCAGCCTGATCGATTCGGTGAAAGCTGCCCCCGCCGCTGAGCCACCCGTCATTACGCAGCCGCCCCAACCGCAAACCGTCGAGACCGGCGCGCGCGTTGAGTTCAAGGTCACGGCGACCGGCACGCCGCCATTGAGCTTTGAGTGGCTGAAGAATGGCGAGCCGATTTCCGGGGCGACCGGCGATACCTTCGTGATTGCCAGCGCCACCGTCCAGGATAACGGCGAGTATCGGGTGCGCGTGAGCAATGCCGCCCAGACCGTGACGAGCGATCCGGCGCGGCTGACCGTGCTGGCGCCGGAAGTCGCGCCGCGCCTTGATCGCGGGCGATTCCTGGCCAATGGCGTGTTTGAATTCAAGTTTCGCGGACAAAGCGGCCGCAGATATCGCGTCGAAGTTTCCGACACTTTGGGGCAGTGGCAACCCTTGCGCGAATTGGAAGGGGCCGATCAGGACACGTTGATTCAGGACGAAAACGCCGGCAAAAACGTGCGCCGGTTTTATCGGGCCGTGCGGCCTTGAGTGTTACGCGGCAGGTTGCGACACTCCATGGCTGGGCATCGGATTTATTTGAAAAGCAATCGGTAGAATCTCGACTGGCGGTCGAAAGGGACCTCGACCGAATAATGGTCCTCAGTGACGAAGATGCTGGCGTTAACGATTTCCCAATTGTGAAGATCTGTCGAGGCTTCGAGCACAAGCGTAGAAGCAGTGGCTCCACTGGTGGGCGTGCCATCGGCTTCGGAAAAGGTTAACCTTGCCATGGACTGACTTAAGATTTCCGGTCGGTGGAAGCGCTGCGGTCCAACGACGTGAAGCTGCGCTTTGGTGCTCGTTTCTTTTCCAGATGCGTTCGCAATTTCGACCTCATAAAGGCCGCCGTCCAGACGCGAAATATTGCTGAGAACCAGAACGCGCGCGTTTTGTCCGGGAAGTACTTGCCCGTTTTTTAACCATTGGAAGGTCAGCGGCTCGTCCCCGATAACCTGCACCTCAAATCGAGCTTCGCTGCCAATGGGGAGTGACCGGGATTTCGGCTGTTCCACGATTCGTGGAGCAATGCCTGGTTTTGTTTCCAGGCGCAGTGCTGCAATCAAGTCCCTATGGTAATCATTGAAAGTACTAAAAGCTCCGCAAGCAATCAGTCGGCCGTCACCTGTTGTAGCTAAAGAAAACACCATATCGTTGGGACGTGGCCGGACGAAATGAGTGTCAATCGAGCCATCTGAATTAAGGACGACCATGCCTGGAGTTGGCACTCCTTGAAAGGTGGTGAATTCACCGCTGGCTACAAGCTTTCCGTCTGGAAGAACCAGGAGATCTCGTATTGGGTTGTTCGCTCCCAATCCAACTGAAAAGGTGGAATCTAATGAACCATCAGGATGTAACCGGGCCAGATCTTTTTGCGCAACGCCATTCACGGTTTGGAAGGTTTTGGCGATGAGAATACGACCTGAATCATCCACCGCGATAGCGTTTACAGAATGGCTCGTGATGGTCGGGCGGAAGGTGTTGTCTTGCTTGCCATCGCTGTTGAGTCGGACGAGAAAGGGAAGAGAACTCGATGATCCACTCGAGATGCCGAGCAACACTTGATTGTTTGGTAGCACAAGCATGGAGTCTAGATAGTCAGAATGGCCGAAATCCAATCGGGCGAAGCTGCGGTCGATAGTTCCATCCAAGTTGATCCGCACTAATTGCTTCCACGGTTCGCCGTTGATCTGCCAAAATGAGCCGCCAATCAGCAGTTGTTGAGAAGGTGTGAATGCAATCAATTTCGCAAATTGAAGGTGGAACACAAAATTGCCATCCACCGCTCCCGTCCGGTCCAGGCGCGCCACACCTATCCTCTCCAGTCCGCCGAATGTTTCAAAGGGACCAACCACGACAATGCTGCCATCGGGCAAAGTCACGCAATCCATGGGAGGAACACTGGGACCCTCTCCTGGGTCGAAACTCGGATCCAGTGTTCCATCTGCATTGAGGCGTGCCATGTGCCGCCTGGTGAAATCGTTCACTTCGGTAAAACCTCCGAGCACAATGAATTTCCCGTCAGGCTGCAGCCTCACTTTGGAGATGAAACCATAGATTTGTATCCTGCTAAAAGTCAGGTCAAGATCTCCGGCTTGTTGGCCCGGCGGGATGACATTCAAGGAGGCAGAGGGGCTCAATACCGAGGACGTTCCATCGGAGACACGCACGGAGTACTCTCCCACAGTGTCGCGGGTAGTGGTTGGGAAAGTTAATGTGGATGTGTTAACGCCACTGGCCTGCAGTGCTGAAGGGATGGGCTCGCCATTTCGCAGCCACTCAAATTTTAGCGGGTCACGACCTATTGCCGTGACCGTCAGCTTGGCTATGGCGCCTTCTGGGGCGGTGACCTCTTGCGGAGGCAGAACCACTTGTGGTGGACTTGGTGGCTGACTCGGAGCGTCATTGTGTAAACGGACAATGAGGTTATAGCCGTGCCAATTTGTGAACGTTCCCACCACCAATAGCTTTCCATCCTTCAAGACTTGAACGTCGTGAATCGATCCGCTCGTCCGGGGTGCCTGGAAATTTTCATCGAGAGAACCGTTCCAATGCAAGCGGAGCAAATTGGTCGATACAACCGCAATGAGCTTTCCATCCGACTGAAAGCGCAGGGTCGTTGGGGAATAATGATCCGACGGCTGGAATGTCTCATCCAAAGTTCCATCTGCATGCAATCTGGCAAAGCCGGGCCTCGGAATTCCAGCAATGCTCTTGAACGTGCCGGAAATCACAAGTTTGCCGTCCGCTTGCCTTGCCAATTTTTGTACAATTGGAAATTGGTCAATCCGCCGAAAAGTGCGCCAATTGGGATCGGGCATGCCCTCGGCATCAAGCAGTGCGATAGATTCTATGTTCGCTGGAGCCGGAGTCCTAAACCTGCCTCCTATCATCCAGAAATCATCAGCCAATTCTAATAGTTGATATGCTTGCCCCATGCTCCCGAGGAGATGGGAAAAATTTCGCTCAATCTGACCATCAGGCGTTATCCGCGCCAGAATTGGCCGCACCATGCCCATCTCGTCTCTTGAGGAACCTCCGATTAGCGCCTTGCCATTGGACGAGAAAACAATCTCAAAAATCGAACCCTCGCTGTCCTTCCACTCTGCGAACGTCGGGTCCACCTTGCCATCTTGCAGCAGTCGTACAAGAAACTCAGGGGTCGAACTCGAGCCGAATCTACGATCGACTCCGAGAAGTATCCGCCCATCTGTTTGCAAGGCCATGGCTGCGACCTGCAATTTCATAGCGGATTCAAAACTTCTATCGTTGCTTCCATCCGGATGGAATCGCACGACATTTTTCACGCTCCGGCTCTCAATTTCTGTGATGAACCCGGCCACCAGGACCTTGCCATCCGCTTGTTCCACACATCGTCGTGGCGTGTTGCGTGAATTTGGTTGGACAAAAAAGGAGAAGTCAACAGCGCCTGGTGTGCGTGCGCCAGGGAGGACGGTGACTTCGCATTCACTTGTAGAAACACCCGATGAATTCGTGACCCCCAGAGAATAACGACCCCCATCTTCAATCTGAACCCCGGCGATTAGCAGCGTGCCGCTGACGGCATCCGGTATCCGCCGGGATGCTGAAACTGGAACGCCATCCTTGCTCCAACTCACAGCCACGGGAGTGCTGCTCAAAATAGTTGCGCCCAGCGTCAGATCTGCGCCTTCAGCAATCTCGAGCGTCGCCGGCAGCGGTTTGGTGAAAATGGGCGGCCCTGGCACTTCCGGGTCACTAAACAAACGGGTAAGGCCTTTGCGGCTAACGCCATTGAACGTGCTAAAACTCCCTGCAACCAAAATCCGGCCATCGGCTTGCCTGGTCACAACATCAACCGTCCCTGCCGGAGTGCCGCTCGCCTCAAAAGTCTGGTCGATCGAACCATCGAAGTTCAACCGGATCAACCGATTGGCCGTGGCGCCGTTATACGAACGGAAATCGCCTCCCAAAATGATTTTGTCATTCGGCTCGATGCATAACGTCCTTACTCCCGCATCCGGGCCGGTGCCACTTTTGAATGTCGTATCGATCGTTCCATCCGTGTTGAGCCGGCTCAACCGCCGCCTCGCCTGTGGACCTCCGATCACAATTTTCCCATCCGACTGGATGCCCAATGCTTGTACGATCACATCGAATTCCAGTTCAGTTGGAACAAAAGTGGTGTCAAGCGTTCCATCTGCATGAAGCCGCGCCAAGGCATTGCGTTTCGCGTTTTGGACGCCTTGAAAAGCGCCGCCGATCAGGATCTTGCCGTCGTCCTGAAATGCAATCGCGAGCACATGAATACCTGAAATCTGCGCGTCGAAGGAACTGTCCAGTGCGCCATTGGGTTGCAGACGCGCCAGCGCAATCCTCGCGTTGCCGTTAAAGGATCTGAAATCGCCGCCGACCAGAATTTTTCCATCGGACTGCGGGGCGATGCAAAAGACTGAGCCATCAAATCCGAGGCCGATATTGAAGCTGAGATCATTGGTCCCATCGGGCTGAAGCCGCGTGAGGTTATTTCGGGTCAGGCGATTGAACGAGGAGAACGAACCTCCCACCAGGACTTTACCGTCGGGCTGGACCGCGCTGGCTT
>JBFMDG010000199.1:0-10608 GCA_040754135.1 Verrucomicrobiota bacterium | reverse complement strand
ATCAATTTCCAGCCAATCGGAGCTGTTTGGAGAACTCCAACTCGTCCAACGATTACTCGGCGAAGGAGTGAAGAAACTGCGGCCATCATTCACCCGTTCGACCCGATCATAGTTCGAGGTAAACGACGCGCTCGCTTTGGGGAAACCTTGGCCGGTTCGGTTCAGAGCAAGATTCCCTTCCGGGAGCGGTGGCGGCTCGTAAGGAACGGTCTCAGGCCCCCACGCTGCCAATTCGCTCAGCCCGGAAACAAAGCCGGGCCGATGCACCAGCGTTGCGCGGATTTTCTCAGTGTCGATCGCCTCAAAAGTGATCACGTTGGCCCGCCGCCCTTCAGGGTTATGGGGCGCGCGTGATCGCTCCACGACGGGTTGCCATCGATCCTCCTGCCAAATCTCAACCGACCATTTTAACGGCGCGGAAATCCGCTCACCATCATCGAGCAGGTAAGCTTTGATCGTGTCGATGCGACGTTTCCGTCCGAAATCGATGGTGCACCAATCCATTCGATTCGAGGATCCTTCAAAAGTGAAGCGGTTGGGAGGAGAGACATGATACCAAAAGTTTCCATCGTGAATTTTGGCCAGTGGTGCGTGCCGATGGTTCGGGACAAAAGACGCTGCGGCTTTTGGAAAAGGAGTGCCTTCATTGTTCACCGCGAAATTCATTTTTCGTTTGGTTAAGACGACTGCGTCCTTAGCCGGCGGCAACGATGTCGTGAGCTTTTGCAGCCTGGGAACGGTGGCCAACTTTTTGCCGTCCACCAGTACGTGCAGGCCAGGGCCAAATCCGTAACGTGCACCCGACCGGTCCCACAAAACAGAAAGGAGCCGCCCGCGATAGAGAAGATCGTCGAGCGCGAAATAGTCCCAGGACGGAGGGGCAAGCGGATCCAATTCAAGGATGTCATCGGGGCGCGGACGCAATCCAATCAGGCCGGTGATGATGAGGTCAGTATATCCCGAGTGAAAATAATGCTCACTGTGGTTGTAACTGTCGTGTCCTTCCCAGGATCCGGTTTCAGGATGCGCGGCTTCGGCAATGTAGGGGCGGCCATTTTTTTGGTGAGTTCGTGTATAAACTTGCAGGAGCTTGAAGTAATCGGAGCGGGTGACCACGTTTTGTTCGTATTGCTGGAGCAAGTTGGCCAGAGCCTTGAGCGTTTGGGTGGTCGCGTAGGGCCATGACATGCCGCTCCACCAGCAACACGTTTTTGAAAGGTGAAAGAGGGGATCATTGCGCTCGACCGTTGTCGGGCCGAACTCTGCATAAAAATAGTTTGGATCCATGAGGAATTTCCAGGCCGCTTCATAGCCGGGATCCGGCATGCCAAATTGCCACGGGACAAAACCGATTTGCTCACGACCATGCGGGCTGCCGGCGAATCGCCCGCTTTGATAGGTCAACGTCCCGGCTTTCACCACATTTCCTTCGGCATCGGCTTCGTCGTTTTTGAATCGATGAAAGAAGAATTCACGTTTCGGATCCCAGAGCAGTTCCTGCATTTTGGCTTTGATTCCTGCCGCTTTGGCTCGATAGGCCTCGGCCGTTTTCCGGTCACCGGCAAGTTCAGCGATCTTCGCAATAGCGACGGCATCGGCCCACATGTAAGCGTTGAAAGAGGGGCGATAACCGGGTGCGCCCCGGACGGTATCCTTCGTTTGGCGGCTGTTGATGTTGATCTCCATGCCGTCATCGTGGCCGATTTGCCAGAACAGTCCGACCTCGGGAACCCAATGCCGCTTTTCCCATCCGGCAAAATTTTGCGTCAAATCCGGGAGCAGGTTGCGCGTGAACGTTGGGTCCGGATGCACTTCGTGAATTGCCCAGACTGAATCAGCCAGCCAGGTGGAATAATTCCGCGGCTGCGCGCCCGGTGTGCGAAACCAATACCGCGCATAATCCCGCGCGTAACGCGCGTCGCGCAACCAGCGCACTTCGTACAATTGATGTCCCGCGGGACAACTGATGGCGCCGTAGGCACCGGACCAAAACGGTCGATCAATGAACTCTGTAAAGCTGTATCCCGACTCAGGCGAACCGTAGGTCAGATGTTTCGTGATCAATTCCCATCGGTAGTAATAGGTGGTGTTGATGGCCGGATCCGGCGTGTCGAGAAACGGGATGTTCTCCTGGTACCACTCCCAATCGCGGTTATCCCAAAATGATTCCCGATCGAGCAGTTTTTGCTTTTCAAGCACACCGGCGCACACCGCCGGCGCGGAGACAAACAGCCAGAGGATTGCGATCAATCCATAAGAACTGTTCTCGAAACTTTTGGACAAGGACAGCCAATGCGAGCGTCTCATAACGAACTTGCTTCGCTCAATCGAAGCGGCGGCTTTGCTTTGTTCCACCGCCGAAAGTCAACGGAGTTGTTTGACGGTTGGTGCGTTCGGTCGGTTCAAATTGTTGGCCACGCAGGAGATGATTTGGTCCATCGCGTCATCGATTTCGCCCTTTCACAACGGAGACTGTGGAGACCGCGATCCCCCAATCCAACTTCGAGGATCAATCAAGGGAGCAACTTGCTGACGGCGGCACTGATGGTTTTGCCATCGGCGCGGCCGGCGGCTTTGGCCTGCACGGCTTTGATCACCGGCCCCATTTCCTTTTTGCTGGTGGCGCCTATTTCTTGAATGGTGCTGCGTACGAGTTGGTCGAGTTCTTCCGGGGAAAGCGCCTGCGGTAAAAAGCCTTCGAGGACGACAATCTCCTGTTTCTCCTTTGCAGCCAGTTCCGGACGGCCCCCTTTTTCGTATTGCTCGATGGCATCGCGCCGCTTCTTTACCTCGCGCTGAATCAAAGCGATGACATCCGCATCCGAAAGCGATTCCGTTTTCCGTTCGATTTGAGCGTAGCCCAGTGCGGATTTAAGCAATCGCAACGTGGAGAGGCGGTCCACTTCCTTCGCCAGCATGGCCGCTTTGAGTTCTTGATTGATACGCTCCTGAAGGCTCATGGCGCTAGGGCGTATTCAGGTTTTTCAATTGATCGCGCACTTGAGCGGCACGCTCGTAGTCCTCACGGCGAACCGCTTCTTCAAGGGCTTTTTGCAGTTTTTCACGCCGGGTCAAGGGGCGTGTGGATTGGATGTCTTCCAGGAAGTTATGCAACGAGTGCAATTCCCCGCTCTGCTCGATGTGATCGGCCTGACCGTGCTGGCGATAAAAATCGCGCAGGGTTTCGATGCCCTCTTCGACCGTTCTGATGGCGCTGACGTAATCCTCTTTTTCAACGGCCATCATGCCGTGAGCTCGAGTCTGGAGCATGAGCAATTGCGGCACGAGATGCTGCATGGGCCAGAGGAATTCGTTGGAAGCGGCGAATTGCTTGATGAATTCGAAGGCTTTCAAATTCCGTTCGGTGTCGCGAATGACGCTGGGATAATCCTGCAACTGGAACAAACAGATGTAGCGATGATGAAACTGCACCGCTTCCTGATGCAACTTGGCGCAATCATTGGCGCTTAATTCAAAGCCATCGTCATTGCCGCTATTCAGCTTGAGATGCCGCCGCAAGCGGGATTCGTGGTAATGAAGCAATGTTTCCCGGCCGTAGGGGCGTTTGCCATCGGGCCTGCCCGTGGCGTTCAATTGCAATAAACCCAAATCCACCCGCAACTGGATCTTCTCCACTCCGGAGTCGGTCTTGAATTTCCGGACCACGATCTGGCCCGGCTCGTACTCCCAGTCGTCGAGCAGATGTGAAATGTCAAAATTCATGGCCCGGACTATGAACGCGTTGCAGAGGCAAGTCAATCCGCGCTCCCGGTTTTGCCTCCCAGCTTTCCGGCAACGGCTGGCCCAAGCGCATGACCTGAACGTTCATTCTCAGAAACGGAGCGCGCTCTCATTCCTCTCGAGACTTTATGCTCACCTGGATGCGCGCAGCATTGCCAAAGGAGCTCGGTTTGTGTTTTCTTGCGCCGTGCAGCAGTTCGAATTTCAGTTTGCCCCGCGCCCTTCGCATCAACTTTCATCCGCCTGCCTGACCGTCGGCTCGCGCCTTGTGCACGTGCAATTTGTTCGGCATGGACGCGCGCGCCGCTACATTTTGCGGATCAAAGGCGGCACGTGCGCGCGTGTCACGATTCCCCGCGGAGGGTCCAAAGCTGAGGCATTGGCTTTCGTGAAAAGACAGGAGTCATGGATCGAGCGGCAAATCCTGAAATATCAGGAGCAAATCCCCCTCGATAAGAGTTGGCGGCATGAGACCGAAATTCTTTTTCGCGGGCAACGGGTCCGTTTGAATCTCGATCCGGAAACAGGGCGAATTTCCTTTGCGGGTCAAATCGTGAACACAGGCGAACGTCATTTGAACGACCTTCGTCCATGGGTGGAAGCGCACATGAAACAGGTGGCGTTGCAGGAATTGTCACCGCGTGTATTCGAGATGGCCGAGCGTCATTGTTTAACGGTCCGGCGCGTCGTCGTCCGCAACCAGCGATCGCGGTGGGGTTCCTGTTCCAGCCGCGGGACGGTTTCGCTGAACTGGCGCCTTATCCAGACGCCAGAACTGGTTCGCGATTATCTCATCATTCATGAGTTGATGCATCTCCGCGAAATGAATCATTCGCCGCGCTTTTGGCGGCATGTCGAAGCTGCTTTTCCGCGATTTGCTGAAGCCGAAAAATGGCTTCGGGAAAATGCAAAACTGTTGCGGTAAATCCTGCACAGAAAAAACACCGTGAACCGCATGCTTGCCCAACTCGTAACCATCCTGGCCGCCGCCGTCTTCAGTTGCGCCATGATTTCGGCTGCCGCTGGCGCCGAACAGGTCAAAGGGAAAAGGGTCGCCGATACGCGGTTCAGTCACCGAAGCGGTTTCTATTCGGAGCCGTTCACGTTGGCGATCGATTGCAAAACGGAAGGGGCGCGCATTTACTTTACGACCAACGGATCGGCGCCGACGGAAAAAGAAGGGCGCCTTTACGAAGGCCCGATTGCTATTGGCGGCACGACCATTCTGCGAGTAGCGGCGTTTCACGCCGCACTCGAGCCATCGAATGTGGATTCGAGAACGTTTTTGTTTTTGCGCGATGTGCTTCGCCAGTCCGGCGCAGGTTTTCCGGATCACTGGGGTGAAAAGGATGACCGACTCATTGAAGCCGATTACGAGATGGATCCGGAAATGGTTGCGGCGCCAAGCCAGCGGGGAGAGATGGAAGCGGCGCTAAAATCAATTGCGACTTTACTGGTGGTCATGGAGCCATCGGATCTGTTTGGAGCCGAGCGGGGGATCTACTCGCATTCTGAAAAGAGCGGCGCGGATTGGGAAAGACCGGCGGCCATCGAGCTCTTGCTGCAAGGGGGCGAGCGCGCCTTTAAAATTCGTTGCGGCATTCGGATTCAAGGAGGTTGGAACCGGCGGCCGGAAGAGAGTCCTAAACACGCGTTTCGCCTTGTCTTCCGCAAGAAGTACGGCCCGGGCAAGCTCGATTATCCGGTCTTTGGCGAGGCGGGGGCGCCAGAGTTCGAAACCTTGATCTTGCGCAGTGGAAACAACAATTCCTGGCTCCATTGGAGCGGTGAGGAGCGCCATCGCGCTGATTTTATTCGCGATCAATGGATGCGGGACAGCTATCTCGAGATGGGCCGTCCTTCCGCCCGGGGCATCTTCGTTCATCTTTATTTGAACGGCATGTACTGGGGTCTTTACAACCTGACTGAACGCCCGGACGAACATTTTGCTGCGGCGAACCTTGGGGGGAGCTCGGAGCAGTACGATGTGCGCAACGGCGACAAAATTCTTTCGGGCGATCAAAAATCCTGGGACGAAATGCTCGCGCGCGCCAATGCCGGGGTGCAAGACGGCAGGGGCCTGGCCGACATCCAGCGCTTCCTTGATTTACCTGCCTTCATCGATTTCATGATCGTGAATTACTTCGGCGCCAATGCCGACTGGGATCGCGTGTCGAACTGGTATGCCGCGCGCCGCCGCTCTGCGGATGGCCGTTGGGTGTTTTTCGTCTGGGACGCAGAGCGAACTTTGGAACGCATCGAAGACAGCAGTTTGAGCTTCGATGACGACCAGAGTCCGCCGCGCCTTTTTCATAAGTTGAAGGAGAATGTGGAATTTCGCGTTCAATTTGCCGATCGCGTGCAGCGGCATTTCTTCGGCAGCGGAGTGTTGACACCCCGCTCCGCGGCAGAGCGGTTTCAAAAGCGAGCTTGGGAAATCGAGAGCGCCGTGCTCGGCGAATCTGCGCGTTGGGGGGATTATCGTCGAGATGTGCATCCATACAAAACAGGGCCTTACCTGCTTTATACGCGAGATCAGCATTGGCGCGCAGAGATTGACCGATTGCTCTCCGAATACTTCCCGAATCGAACCGCGTCGGTGCTGAAGCAGTTTCGGGAAGCAGGCTTGTTCCCGTCGATCGATGCTCCTCGCGCCGAAATCTCAGGCCGGCAAGTGCGGTTCGCGTCGAATGAAAGTGTGTACTTCACAACCGACGGCACCGATCCCCGGCGTGAGGGTGGACAATTGTCGGACAAAGCGGAGAGCTTCTCCGCCGTCATCGTCGTTTCGCCCGGACAAAAAGTTGCGGCGCGCAGTTTGCGCGGGGCGCCCGGCGCCGGGGAATGGAGCGCCAAAGTGGAATTGGAGTTTCCGAAATGAGGCTCGCGCGAACGCGACGGAGATTTCTGGGAACGACTCTGACATCCGCCGGCGCTTTGGCCTTGGGTTTTTCCGGTTGTTCAACAGTTGCTCCAAAGAAAGCCCGATTTCGTGTGGCAACTGTTTCGGTTGAAATTACGCCGCCGCTGGGACATCCGCTGATGGGCGGAGGCATCGCTCGATCCAATCGCATTGAAGATCCGTTGTTCGCGAAAGGGGCGGTGATTCTTGGCGGGAGCGCGCCTGTTGTCCTGATGTCACTCGATTGGTGCGAATTGCGAAATGACGCCTTTGATCGGTGGCGCGACGCGATTGCAGCGGCCGCCGGCACGGAGCGGCAACGCGTTTTGCTGAGTTGCGTGCACGTGCATGATGCGCCCATCGCCGATCTGAATGCACAGCGCATTCTGGAGCAGCACGGAGCCATTGGCCGGATTTGCGATTTGAGTTTTCATGAACGAACCGTGCGGAAAGTCGCCGATGCAGTGAAAGTTTGCCTGAGCCATGCGCAACCATTGACCCAATACGGGATTGGCCAGGCAAAGGTCGAGCGAGTGGCATCCAATCGCAGGTTCGTCACTCCCGATGGAAAAATTCACTTCAGTCGCACCAGTTCGACGCGCGATCGAATGGCGCATCTGGCGCCGGAGGGGACAATCGATCCTTGGCTCAAATCTCTGAGTTTCTGGAACGGGAATCAATGTCTGTTGACGATCAGCGCATATGCAACCCACCCGATGAGTTATTATGGTCAGGGCGGTGTCTCGGCCGATTTTGTGGGATTGGCCAGAAAGCGGCGCGAGGAGGAACTTCCAGGAACCATGCAAATCTATTTCTCTGGTTGCAGTGGTAATGTGACCGCGGGCAAATTCAATGATGGATCCGCGGTAAATCGGTTGCTCCTGGCGGATCGAATGCATGGGGCGATGGCGGCAGCCTTCGATCGTTCCCAAATGTTTTCGGTTGATCGGATTTTATTTCGGAACGCGACACTGCAGTTTGAACCTCGATCCAGCGCAGGTTTTTCCGAGCAGCAGTTGAAAGCACGACTCGAGTCGGAACGTCCCTTCGAGCATTGCCTTGCCGCTTTTGGTTTAAGTTGGCGTGAACGATTGAAGCAGCAACCGGCGATCGATTTGCCCGCACTCGATTTTGGCGCGGCCAAATTTCTTCTGCTTCCGGCGGAAAGCTATGTCGAATTTCAGTTGTACGCTCAATCCCTCGCTCCGGATGTATCCGTTATTACTGCCGGTTACGGCGAGTGCGCGCCGGGTTACATTCCCATCGAGCGGGCCTGGCAGGAACAGGATTCCAATTTAAACGACTGGTGCTGGATCGATCCAGGAGCGGAGCTGCGTCTCAAACAAGCTATCGAAACAGCGATGGGCGGCTGAGGTCGCGCGCCAAAGTCAAAATTCAAATTCGATCCCTCCGAAACTGGTGTTCACTTTGTATTCGTCCGTCGCGAGATTCGAAATGGAACGTTCGTGCTCGTAAGCGGCAAATATTTTGAGATTTCGGATGAGTTCTTTTTCCACGCGGAATTCCAGGTTCAGGTTCGTTTTGGCCCGCAAAGATGGATCGGTGTCACTCACTCGCTGGAGATCGTAATCGTAATGGGAGAGTTTTGCCTCTGCGCGCAGCTCCCATGTTCCCGATCGAAACCGAATCTGTTCCGAGAGGATTGGCCGAAGAAAATCGTAATACCCGGTGCCATTATCGAAGTTCCGCTCGAAACCGATTTTTGTGGTTGTCCTCCAGCGGCGCTTTTCATCCCAATGCTGGCGCCAGGCCAGGGTTACCTCATGGCGATGATCTTCGAGAGTGCCTTCCAACAGCCGCCCATCAAGGTCGCGCGGGGATCGTGTATCGGAAACACGTTTGAAGAATTGATAGCTGAGAGCAACGCTCGATTTATACCCGAATTCGCGTCCGAGTGTGAATATCGGTCCAATCTCCCAGTAATCGTCGAGCAGATCTTTGAATTGCTGCCGGGTCAGGACCAGCTCGGTTTCGAACCAGTTTTTTCGACCGAAATTTTTGCGGATAAAAGGGCGTACGCCGACACTGTGACCAAGAGCGCGCACGGAGGCCAACTCGCGATCGAGCGTTGAGGCATCGAAGACCTGATCGAAGAAAAGGTAATCCATGGCCGTGCCGATTTCCCAGCCTGCACCTAAGGGCTTTTTGAGTCTCGCCTGAGCGATTAACGTCTTCTCATTTTCAGCCTGTTCGGCATCGGGATAATAAATGAAATCGCCGCTGACGAAAAAATAAAACTCGGTTCCTGAGGTCGAAAGCCGGAGGAGCATGAGATCCAGACCGGCCCCGAGCAAAGGACTTTCTTCGACGTTCACGTTGCCGAGCAGCACATTATCTTTGTAGCCAGACCACGACCGAACGGTGATGGATTGATCCCAGAAGCTGGTTGGGTCAGGCGAGGCGGCGAAGGCGGAAGCGCACGCTAAAACGAGAAAAAACCGAATCCACACCCGGCGCATGCGCATTGGAAGAAGGCTCCGGAGCATTTTTGCAATCGTGATGGAACAACAAAAACCAGGCGACCAAATTTGGTCGCCTGGTTGCGGGGGCTAGTCTATGTGAACAGGTTGTTTAGACAAGCCTCTTATTTTCCACCTCTGCGGCCGCGGCCTTTTTCCTTGGCTTCATCAATGACTTCCTGTTGGTCGCGGAGCTTTTCACGAAGTTCGGCCAGGCGTTTGCGAATTTCCTCGCGAGCTTCCTTTTGTTGCTCGCGGAATTGTTCCAGGTTTTCCTTCAATTCGCCGCGAATTTTTTCGCGTTCCTCTTCGGTGGCGGTTTTGAGCTTTTCCCGAATTTCCTTCTGGTTTTCGAGGAATTCCTCGCGGGCCTGTTTCAGTTCGTCGATCAGTTTCTGCAAATCTTCCGGCAGCTCAATTTTTTCGCGGTCCGGGCGTTCCGGTTTATCGGGGCGCTCGGGACGATCCGGGCGCTCCGGGCGTTCCGGGCGTTCTGGACGCTCGGGCCGTTCCGGCCTTTGGGGCTGATCAGGACGGGTCGGTTGATCTGGCCGCGAAGGCGGGGCATCTGCGCTATAGGTTGCGACACTCGTCAGGGTGAGGCCCAGGGCGACGAGGAGTGAGAGGAGTTTTGTGATTTTCATAGAGTCAACTCATGGTTGTTTTTGACGTGAAGCGTTTACAACTGAACCAGTTTAAGCCGAGCTGTCAGCTCGGCGGCACACTTCCGATAGACACTGGCGCAATCTCGAAGGGTATCCCGTTCAGATTGTGTTTGGGATTGGTAACGGACTGCATCGAGAGCCAGCGCTTCGAGTTCCCATGCCATGGCCAACCGAAAAATCCCCGCATCTGCTACCGACACGGTCCGGTCGGTCCGTTCCATTTTCGTTCCTGCACTCATGTGACCCATTTCGTTGTTGTGTTAAACCAGCGAAGTTCAGCTTCCAGCCGGGCCGACAGGCAGTTCGTGTGCCATACCGATGGAACAATCTGATCCTTGGATTTTCTGAGGAAATCGCTGGATGTGTGCGATGCGTCGGTTCGAATGACAACTCTGGACTGGGAGGTATTCCCCGCGGGGATCTGACCGTGGGAAGGATTCCCCAGACCAAAACGAAGGCTGCGGCCAACAAAGAACCTCTATTCCGATTCAGGTTCAAGTTGTGAGCGGGCTTCCCTCCTCGGGTTCAGCCAACTGGATTTGAGAGGCAAGTTCCTCCGCAGGATAAGTCCAGATCTCGGCCAGTGTGGGGTGGTAATGCGGCATGGCCGCAAGCTCATGCACAGTCATGCGTTTGTACATGGCCGCAATCATTTCATGGATCAATTCACCCCCAACGGGTCCAACTACGGTGGCTCCGATAATCTCTCCAGTGGTCCGGTCGGCGAGCAGTTTCACGAATCCATCCAACGCCTCCATGATGATGGATTTTCCATGATCATCACAAGGGTGCTGGGCCGCCAGATACGGACGTGGGTGAG
>JBFMDG010000198.1:0-10611 GCA_040754135.1 Verrucomicrobiota bacterium | reverse complement strand
TCGAGTAACGCCGTCGCAACTTCGTTAAAACCTCTTTCCGTGTCGTCGGGCTCATGCTTTGATCCATTTCTGCCACGGTAACACTTACTTCTGGCGCAACGTATCTTTTCCCACCTCTTTACCCCCCCTCCTCCGGTAACAAAACTTTTGGCGCAATTCGGTCCTTCCGGCTTCCGGACTTTTCTGTTGCGCAGCGATCAATCGCTGGGTAATTTTTGTTCGCCCTCTGGGCTTATCCGCCTTCTAGGCGGTTTCCTTGTCCGGAGGACTTCCGAAAACACCATGAGGTATCAACTCGTTCTCCAGTTCCGTGGCGACTCGCTCGCGGATTACGATGCCATGATTGAACTGGAGGACCAGTTGATTGAGGACCTCGGACATTCGGCGGAGGTGGACGGACATGATTGCGGTTCCGGCGAGTCGAACATTTTTATTTTCACTTCTGACCCTACCACTACTTTTTGGCGTGTTCGGCAGACGTTACAGAGAGTGGGACGGTTGCAGTCAGTGACTGCGGCATATCGCGAGGCCACAGGCGAGGATTACACGGTTCTTTGGCCCGAGGGTTCACAGATAGAGTTCAGAGTGACATAACGACTTGGCCCAAAGCCAAAGGTCGTATAGCTGCGAAGCGAATCGTAGCCAGCAACGACAGCCTTGGTTGAACAAGCTCGAAGCTGCTGCGAGCACGCAAGCGGCCGGCATTATTTTGGCAGTTGAAATGGGTCGCAATCTGCCCGGACTATTGGAAAAGGAACGGCGGCGGTTTATGCGCTCTGGCAGGCCAAAATCCAAAAAAGAACCACTTAATCCTGGGCCGCAGGTTTGGCCGCGGCTTTTTTCTGATAGGGCGAGTGCAGGTTGAAGTAAATTCCGCACAGCGGCTTTTCGCCGTCGGTTTGGCTGAGAATAATTGTGACCTGTTTATCGAGGGCGATGCCATGGCGCAGGTGAGGTCCTCGATTCTGGTAAGCTTTGATGGCTTTTTCCATGAGCGACACCAGTGAGCTGGCGCATTGCTCGGGCGTTTTATCGAGGCAGACAATGTATTTCTCGAACGCTTTCAGCGCCTCTGCCATTTCCGCTTTGAACATGTCAGCCGTCACGGGTTCAGAGTAGAATTCCGCCAGACAAACTTCAAAATCAAAATCGCTCCTCGAAGCGCGCCGCCTCACTCGAATTCGGAGGGCGCGACGTTGCGAATCGTCGATTGCCTCGGGCCGAACAAAATGGTTCCGAGCCGCACCAACGTGGCGCCTTCTTCCACGGCCACTTCAAAATCTCCGCTCATGCCCATGCTCAAAACCGGCAGAGGCACGCCGAGAATTTGTTCGCATTCCTCTTTCAGCTCGCGCAATCGCCGAAATACCGGGCGCACCCGCTCGACTTCTTTTGTCCACGGCGCAATGGTCATCAGCCCGTGCAGTTCGAGCCGCGGCAGTTGATTCAACTCGCTCAACTCGCTCCGCAACCGCTCGGGGCTGTAGCCAAACTTCGTCGATTCGCCCGCGACATTGACCTCGATGAGCACACGAATGTTGCGGCTCAGTTTCTCCCCCCATTTATTGAGCTCCTGCGCCAGCGAGAGACTGTCCACGCTCTGAATCATTTCGAAGAGGTGAACGGCATCGCGGCATTTGTTTGATTGAAGATGGCCAATCATGTGCCAGCGCAATCGGCCCGGACAAAGCGGGATTTTTGCTTTTGCTTCCTGCACGCGATTTTCTCCAAACAATGTCAAACCGGCGGCAGCAGCGGCGCGAATCGTTTCCGGCGGGTGCGTTTTCGACACGGCCAGGATCTGAACGGAATGCGGATCGCGCCCCGCCCGGTCGCAGGCCGCGGCGATGCGCGCTTGAACCTGTTCAAGATTGAGCGCGATATCCATGACGCAATTTAGCCACAGTGAAGCCCGGGGTGAACAAGGGAAATTGCAGTTCCTAAACGGTGGAGCGACGAATGCGGCCGCTCAGTTTTCAGTTCTGTTCAATTCTGTTCCGGCGCGTGCCGATGCAAACCGACAGAGTGCGCGATATCGTCGAATTCTTCGCGGCTGACGGTTTCGAGGTCCTTCCCTTTGGCCGCGAGCTTTTCGTTGATTTTGACAGCCTTCTCGGTCATGACCTCGTGCGTTTCCTGCGATCCGCCCACGAGCATGAAGTTAGAACCGGTGGTCACGCGCTTGTGGCCATCGGAATCGAGTCCCACACCGAGCATCAACGCTTTGCTGCCTTTTGCTTTCTTCTTCGGGAGATTCGGCATGCGCTGAAAGTAAGCATTCACCTTCAAAGTTCAAGGGCCATTTGCGAGACGCATCGCTCGCCATCAGCCCGGAGCAGTGAGCGGATGCCCATTGTCACTCGGACCAATCTTCAAGAGAAATGGCACCGCGGTTCGCGCCCATTCCTCAGCATCCGGGTAGGCGCCAGCCGATCCTCCGAAACAACTCTGCAACATCTCCGTATTGATGATGCCAGGATTCAACGGCACGGCCGCCATGCCCGCCGGCAACTCCTGAGCCAAAGCCTGGCTCAGTCCTTCGATCGCCCATTTGGTCGCACAATACGGCGCGACTTCCGCATCGGTCGATCGCCCCCAGCCCGAGCTGAAATTCACAATCACACCCGATTCGCGCGCCATCATCGCCGGAACAAAATGCCGGATCACATTGGCAACACCTTTGATGTTCACATCGATGACCTCCGAAAATTCCTGAGGCGGAACTTTCCACAAGGGGGCGTTTCGATTGATGAGCGCTGCGTTATTGAGCAATAAATCGGGCGCACCAAACCGTTGCAAAACCGCTTCGGCCCAGCGCTGCACCGATTCATCCGAAGCCACGTTCACGCTCGCAAAATCATGGTCGCCGCCAAATTGCCTGCGCAACTCTTCGATCGCTCGGTTGGACCGGGCACATCCGGCAACACGGTGTCCGAGCCTGATAAACTCCTGCGTCATGGCGCGGCCCAGCCCGCGACTGACCCCGGTGATCACAACAACCTTCGATTCAGATTTCATAAAGCTTTGCCCGGAGCCACCGAGGAAGAAGGAGCCGGAGGAGTGGCGCAGGAAGTAGGCGCGTTGCCACCGCGAAAAGAATCGTCAGTGGGCCGCGAGGCGCGAGGGCTGGCGAAT
Organism: Verrucomicrobiota bacterium; assembly: GCA_040754135.1. GTDB lineage: Bacteria > Verrucomicrobiota > Verrucomicrobiia > Limisphaerales > SIBE01 > JBFMDG01. Next base: position 7,476 of record JBFMDG010000198.1, on the reverse strand, counting down.
GCATTTTTTTGCGCGACGGACGTGTTCCACCACCAACGCAACCAGCGCAACGTGTCCGTCAAAGGCCTGATTTTGCTCTGTTCCTGGCGATAAATCACCTGCACCGGGACGAATTCGATTCGGAAACGGGCGCGGCCAAATTGCACGACCATGTCGGATTCAAATTCGTAATGACGCGAGCGCAAATCCAGATGGGGGAGGCGTTGGAGATTGATTAAACGGAAACCGCATTGCGAATCGGGCGTCGCCGTGCCAGCCAGCGATGCAATGCGCGCGCTCATCCATTGATTAACGCGGCGGCGCAGCCACGGCATCCGTTCCGCCTGATGCATGCGATTGCCAATGACGAGATCCGCCCCGGAATTCTCCGCCAATTTGAAAAACGTTGGAATGTCATCCGGCGCGTGCTGCCCATCTCCGTCCATGCACAAGGCCCAGGAAAAACCATGGCGCGAGGCCACGTCGAAAGCTTCTTTGAGCGATGCGCCCTTGCCTTGGGGTGTGGAATGCGCAATCACTTTGGCTCCTGCCGAGCGAGCCTCATCGGCAGTCCCATCGGTGGATCCATCATCGATGACGAACACTGTGGGAAGGTGGAGGCGTGCGGCGGTGACGAGCCGGGCGATGGTTTGAGCCTCATTCAAGCAAGGGATGATCAGGGCGCATCGGGCGGACCAATCCATGGCCGGAAATTACGACGGAGCGCCAGAAAACGCGAAGTTTTTCCTGGCCATGCGCGTCCAGGATTTGTCGCACGGAATGAATGTCGATGAGCTTGCAGAGGCAAAATCCAGCAAATCTGCTATGGTAACCCGTGTCAACCAAGGTGGAAAAGGAGATCATGAAACCCCTGATGGACTTGCGGAATTGGATTGCTCTTGCCAAAACTCCTGATTTTACTGAGCCGGTGATTGAAACTTTAGTTCAGTCCGAAGTCCTCCGATCCACCGGGGAAACCCAAGCCGCTTTTCATCAACTCGCCGCCGAAACCGCGTGGGATCGGTTTGGCCGCAGAGTCTTTGTTCGAGCCGTCGTCGAAATCTCAAATTATTGCCGTGAGAATTGCCGTTATTGCGGCATGCGCCGCGACAACCGCCGCCTCCATCGGCATCGAGCGCAAGTGGAACAACTCGCCGAACTGCTGTTGCACCATCGGCCGGCGCGCGTCACCGATATCAACATTCAAGCCGGCGAAGATCCGATCGCCGTGCGGGAGATCGCGCTGCCGTTGATCCGCATTCTGCGTCAGGAAACTTCCCTCGGGATCAGCGTATGCCTCGGCACACTCAATCCCGCGCTTTACCACGAGCTGCAATCTGCCGGGGCCACGATTTACATCATGAAATTTGAGATTGCCGATGCAGATCTCTATGAGCAGATGCAAGCGCCAGGAACCTTCCAGGAACGCATCGAGCACATCCGCTGGCTCGGTGAAAATGGCTGGAATGTCAGTTCCGGTTTCATCGCCGGTTTGCCGGGCGAAACCGAGCGGCTTCTGCACGCCAATTTCGAGCTGGCCAGAAAACTCCCCCTCGCCGGATGCAGCGTCAGCCCTTTCATTCCCGGCGATGAAACACCGCTGGCCAACGCCGCTGCCGGCGACATTAATCTGACGTTGAATTGCATGGCGGCGCTGCGCCTGATGCGGCCTGATTGGGTGATCCCTTCCGTGAGCGCGCTCAACCTCGCCGAGCCAGGAGCGGGATATCGACGCGGACTGCGCACGGGCGCCAACCTGGTCACGATCAACCTCACGCCTTCCGAAATGCGCGGAGATTATCTCCTTTATAAGCGCGACCGTTTTATCATGACCGAAGAGCGGATTTTGAACGCGATCGAAGCCGAGGGTCTCGAGCCGTCGGAACAAAGTCTTTCTGACTATTTCGCGTCACGACGTAATGGAGCGCCAAAAGGAAGGCCAGAGAACGCGGCTGTTACGGCGGGAGCTTGATTCCCGGACAGGCCAGGGCCATCGCTCACTTCGCCTTCACGTCGTAACAAAGCAAGATATCGTTGTCGCGCAGATAGAGGCGGCCGTTGGCCACGACGGGATGAGCCCAGGTTTGGCGATCGATCCGGTTCGGCTGATCAAACCGGCCTTTTTCTTTGAAACCGGCCGGCGTGGCTTCGATCAATGCCACAGTTCCCTTGCCTTCTTCCGTGCGTAAATACAACCGGCCATCGGCATAAACGATCGAGCCCTTGCCTAATACCCCTTTCTCCTGCCATGCCGCCTCCCCCTTCAGAAAATCCTGGCAGGTCCACCCTTTGGAATCCGAAAAGCCATAAACGTAATTGCCCACGCGCACCACTCCTCCATGATGATTCACCATCACTTTGTTGGCATAAACTTCCTCGGCGGAAAATTTCCCGCCCGCACTGCTCACTCGGAAAAGATGACAACCAATCCCGTAACCGGAGGTGACATAAACATGATGATCATTGTAAACCGGCGTCGGAATCACGGCCGTCGATCCGCGCCTCGCCGCGCGCCAGAGCAGCTTGCCGTCTTTGGCGGCGACGCCCACCACGCTTCGTTCGGTGAGCTGAATGTATTGCCGCACGCCATCAATGTCCGCGACGATAATGGATGAGTAATGCGCGGGATCGGTGAACTCTTTGGCGCGCCAGAGGATCGCACCCGTTTCCTTGTTTAACGCCACAATCGCCCCGCCCGAGCCGCCCGGCGTCACCACGACTTGCGAGCCATCAACGAGCGGCGATTCCGCAAAACCCCATTCCGGCAGGCTGGCGCCGAAATCATTTTTGAAATTCCTTTTCCATTGGACTGTGCCATTGGATGTCTGCAAACAAGCCAGATCCCCATATTGTCCCAAGGCAAAAACGGTATCGCCATCCAATGCAGGTGTGCTGCGCGGTCCTTCGAAATCGCCCCAACCCGGCGCACCCGCCAATCCGATTTTTTGTGTCCAGAGCACCTTGCCATCCGCTTCGTTGAGCAACACAACAAAACTCGATCCGTCGCGATCGCCCATCGTCGCGATGCGGCCCTTGGCGATGGCCACGGTGGAATATCCGCTGCCGAGCCCGGCTGTTTTCCAAAGCATCGGCGGCCCACCGGACGGCCATTCTTTCAGCAAATCGGATTCTTTCGAAATCCCATCGCGATCAGCCCCACGCCAACCTGGCCAATCGCCGGCCAAACTCGAGGCAGGCAAAACGAGCGTGCATGAAATGACTGTTACCGTGGCGCAGCACCGGATCGCTTCGAGAATTTTCATGGCGCGAATGCCACCATGTCAGGCGTCGCATGGCAACTCTGATTTCGTTTGTATCCACGCGGTGCGCACGCGTGCACGGCGCTTCGGCCTCACCTTGGCACCAGTCCGCCGCGCACGGGGAACCGCTTTCCTGCTTGCCAAAGGAGAGAATTCCTTTGTGAAATGCGCCACAATGACCGAAGAAACGTTTAGCGTTCCCAAGTATTTTCAGATTACGCGGGACATCATCAGCTTGATTCAAAAAGGAGAATTGCCCTCCGGCGCGCCCGTTTTTTCCGAAAATGAAATCATCGAAAAATACGGGGTCAGTAACACCACGGCGCGCAAAGCTCTGCTCGAACTGGAAAAAGGCGGTTGGGTCCAGCGCATGCGCGGCAAAGGCACTTTCGTGCAAAGCCGCCCCGTCGTGCGCACCATCAATCGCATCTTCGGTTTCACCCGCAACATGATCGAAGCCGGCCGCAAACCCTCCACCCAGCTCATCGGTTTCCATCTCCGATCCGGCAACCACACCCAGACGATCAATGGACGCGAAATCACTCTCAAAGGTCCCTATTGCGAAATCGAACGATTACGCTTCGCCGATCAGGTGCCGATGATGAAGGAAACGCGCTACATTTCGCTGCAACTTTGTCCGGAAATTCATCGCAAAAACCTCGAACAATCCCTCTACGACATCTTTGAAAAGGAGTATGGCATTCACCTGACGGAAATAAATCAGATGCTGAGTGCTGTCGTGATCGAGGGTGATGCATTGGAGGCATTTGGATTGACGCAACCGACGCCGGCATTCCGCGTGGAAGGCGCATCGTTTTGCGGCAAGGATTTGATTGTGGAAATGGAAGACACAATCTATCGCGGCGATATGTATCGATTTGCGGCGAAAGCCACCCGCTAAACTCCTGCTGAAACAGCACCCATAGGGTTTGTCCGTGTTCAACCGGCTCCGGAGTCAGGACCTTTCTCCGATACGTTTGGCTTTCCCTCGTAGAAAACCTTGTCGAAAGGATTTGGTCGATAAAGGTTGGGACGAAGTTGTGCACAAGGACAAGGACAAGGACACGGAGACAGACACAGACACGGACGCCGCGTGGTCGCAAAATCTCCAAACTTCAGCGACAAACGGCAGGCCGGTCACCGCTTTCAACTTACGGCAAACGGATTCCAAAGATTCCACTAACGTCCGTATGTTTGCGCGTTTACCTTCAGACTTTGCCGGTCCCGCGTAATTTTCTGTTCCTTCAAGACAGCCAACGATTTCCAATCTCCTAACGCGTTAACAATGCCTCACTTCCGGCCAAGGCAGCAAAAAATGTTGTAATAAAAGCCATTTTTTCGTTGACGACCTGTAGCAACCGATCATTTAGTTAGTGCGTTAACGCTTGTTCAGAACTGTCCTCGGGGATGCCTGGTTTGAGTTTGGTATTGGGGGCGAGGTTCTGACGCTCGTTTTTTATGCGCATGAAACTATCAAAAACTACTTTGATCGGAGCGTTCGAGTACATCGGCCGCTACAATCGCTGGCGAGCCTTTCCCGCGGTCGCGGCCGCACTCCTCACCAGCGCCACCTTGACCGCTGCTCCCGTGACCGTTTTCACGGAAAACTTCGACGGCTTCACTGATGCCGCCGTGGATCTGGCGGACACCGCCAACGCGAACCCGACCGGAGCGGCCTTCACAATTTCCGACGACAACCCGGCTGGCGGGACTGCGGGCAGCGGCATTCAAGTCGCCAAATGGCTCGCCAAATCCGGCGCGCAATCGTTGCTCGTGCGGAGCGGTTCGGAAGCCATCGTGCAACTGCACAACGCCCGCAGCGGCGCCAGAATTCAACTCGATTTCGATCTTTACGTCGCCAAGGAGGCGGGGGACCGCAACTTCTACGTCATCGTTCGCGCCATGGGCAACGACACGAATGGCGAAGATTTTATGGCTTATCGGTCCGACCGCGCGACCGGGGGTGGGATGTTCTATTACGACGGCATTGCGCCTGGCACCGGCTGGCAAAGGCTCTTCGTCGATCACATCGAACAGCAATGGCAACATCACCGATTCGTCTTCAACATGGCGAATCTCACGTTCGATCTGTTTATCGACGACATGACCACGCCCGTGGTGCAAGGGGGCGAAATCTCCCGCAGCGGCGCGGCGGTGCCGACCGCGATCATTATTCGCCACGAAGGCAATTCAGCGGATGACGGGTACTTTGCCATCGACGATCTGACGCTGGCGGTGGACGAAGCACGCGATCTGGCCGCTCCGTTTACCGAGGGATTCGAAAGTTACCCGGCGGCGGGAGTGGGATCATTGGATGATGTGAATCCACAAGGGCCATGGATTACAAATGAAGCCGATGGAACCGGAGACGCCAAGCCGTTGAACCTGGTGAAAGTGCAAGTCGTGGATAAAACCGTGGTGCCGCCGCGTTCCGGGGACAAGTCGCTGAAACTCGAAGGCGGTCAACGCGCCGGCGTCAGTTTCGCATGGGGACAAACGCCGCAGTCGGATGTGCAAATCACCTGGTGGGCGCGCGTGCCCGCATCGGTCGATGGAACACAGGGGAACTACCTGCGCATGTCCCTTTATGGCGTCGAAGCTGGCAGAGCCGATCAAGGCGATTCGGCGTTGCTGGGTTATGGATCACGCGATGCAAACGTCGGCGACGAAACATCGTTGACGATTTTCACGACTGCTTGGCAGGACACGGCGGTTGATTACACGCCGGATGTTTGGGAGGAATATCGATTGACGACCCATGTGTCGCAGGGCACCTACACGATCATCAAGAACCCGAGCAGCTCCACACCGGAAGTGGTGGCTGATCGCGCGCCATTCATTGGAACGGCCCAGAACTGGGGTCCGATGTTCATGCTCGGTTTCAGTTCTTCGAACGGAACGGGCCATCCGCCGGTTTACGTCGATGACATCCAGGTGCGGTCGCTTGTTTCGAATCCCGATCCCCTGCCCGATCCCTACACCATTCAAATCGAAAGCGATCGTTTCAAAAAATCGCTCGAATTGAAAACTTCCGGGCCAGTGGGAGATGTCGCCGTCGATCCGCGTGACAACAGCACCATTTATTTTGCCGTGGATGCCGCGGGTGGTTCCATCTTGCGCGCAAACAAAGTTTCGGCCGGCACATGGGAAATTGAAGCAACGCCAATCGTCACTGGACTGGATCGCCCGTCGGGTCTGGCCATTGATGCGGATGGCACGCTCTGGTGGACGCACGATTTCACGCAACGACTAATGCGTTTGAAATCCCCCTATGCCAGCAACACTCCGGAAGTGGTGATCGAAAACTTTGGATCGGCGGATACGGATGATGATCCGATCGATCTCACGATTGCTCCGGCCAATTTCAACGGCGCACTCGGGAACGCCAACATGGTCATTGTGGCCGATCGCGGCAGCGATGGCGACGCGAACAACGCGCTCTATCTTGTCGATCGCGCGACGACCGATTTGAATCAGTTGACCTACACGGCATTCCTGGTTTTCCCGACGGCCACCGATCTCGGAGGCGGAAACCTGAATGCGATCGCGCCTTTGCCGCAATCCGGCGAAGTGGTCACCATCAGCGCCGACGGATTCATCATGGCTATTAACGGAGATGGATTTTATCGGCAGATTTTCCCGACGACACTTTTCGCCGATCCTTTCACGCCCATTTCGCCTCGCGCGGTGGCGGTCGATCCAAACACGGGACGCATTTGGGTGGCGGACGATATTCTGGATCAGGTTTGGTCGGTATCTTCCACGGGAATGGAAGTCGATCGTCTCGAATTGAGTTTTCCGCTCAAGGACGCGAATCGCCCGGACAAACAAATTCAATTCCATGATCCGGGAATGACCTTTGCCGCGAACGGGAGTTTTCTGGTCTTGAGTGACACGAGTGTGGCCAATGGCGGCGGGCGCCTGTTGATCTTCCACAATGAAGAGCCGCAGCCTATTCAGCCGTTTTCCGTCAGCCAAATCACCCGCACGGCTCAAGGGGTGGAATTGCAGTGGCAATCGGCCGGACCGGCAAAATACCGCGTGCAGCGCTCGACCTCGGTCGGCGCGGGCGCGAATTTCCAGGACATCAGCGGAGAACTGACGACGACGTCGTTCACCGACACGAATCCGCCGGTCGGAAACGCTTTCTATCGCATCGTGGCTCAACCTTGATTCCGATAGGAAATACGAGTCGAAAAACAGCGGAGTGGCTGGCGTGGCGGCCAGCCACTCCGGA
>JBFMDG010000197.1:0-10615 GCA_040754135.1 Verrucomicrobiota bacterium | reverse complement strand
TTACGTGAGTGCGAGCGGCATGCGGACGGGCCGGTTGCACGCGACGGATGACAAGCTTTCCGAGCTGTGGTTTGGCAATGGATTTGTGCGGGCGATCGGCCGCAACGCCACAAAATTCGAGGCGCATGTGTTCGAAGGCGACGTGCAATTCTTCTGGCCGTCGGGCCATTTCAAGGGGGCGGGCGGTTATTTGTCCTATGATGACAATGACCCGGCCGATCAAAGCCGCGATGTTTATTATTTTTATCTGGAGGGAAAGCAGCGGATTGCCGATAAGCTGTATGGCGCGGTGCGTTTCAGCGAAGTGCTGGCCCCGGAGGGATTTCCCATTGTGGGCAACGGTGATTTTGGATTGTATCAATTTGGCCGGCTGACGCGGCGCTTGTGGCGGTTGAGCACGGGACTGGGCTATGAGCTCAGTCCGAGCGTGTTGTTGAAAACGGAATTCAGCCTGGACGATGGCCGGGAACTTTCCGGTGCGCCACGGCATCATGAAAATATGTTTTCGATCGAAGCGGCTGTGAAATTCTGAGCCTGGATTTGTTATGAAGTGGACGTTTGTGCTTCTGGGGCTCAGCCTGTGGTGGAACTCTGCGGCGTGCGGCGGCACCATTCGCGGCACGGTCAAAGCCCAAGGCCGCGAAGAAGTCCAGGAGACCGATGGCGGCAAGTACGACAGCCGCAAATTCAAGTTCGCCCCCAAAATCAATTACGCGGCGTTGCGCGATTTTGTGGTTTACATCGATGAACCGCCCGCCACCAAACCTGCGCCCCCCAAACCAGTGCAGGTGGTGACGCAAAAAGACGCCACCTTCAAACCGCACGTGCTTCCCGTCCTCGTCAACACCGTCGTGGAATGGCCGAATGAAGATGAAATTTTCCACAACGTGTTTTCCATTTCGGACCGGAACGAGTTTGATCTCGATCTTTACAAGCGGCCGGCCGTCAAAAAAGTCACCTTCAAACATCCTGGACGGGTTGATGTCTTCTGCTCGATCCACAAGGATATGCATTGCATCGTCCTGGTGCTCGAGAATCCGCACTTTGCCGTGACCGATGCCAGGAACCAATACGTGATTACGAATGTTCCTCCCGGCACCTACCGGTTGAAAGCGTGGCATGAACGCGTGCCCAGTTCGGTCAAGGAAGTCACCGTTCCCGCGGAAGGCGAGGTGCGCGTTGATTTTGTTCTCGGTTTCAGCGGGCAGAATAAGGATTGATCGGTATGCTGACTCCGGTCCGCAGATTCTCCCTGACATTCCAGGCCAAGGTATTGATCCCGGTTGTTTTGACGATGGTGCTGCTCATGGCCTGGACCACCTGGGTGGTAAACCATCGAATCAGCAAACAGCTCGAAACCGACGCCGCGCAACAACTCCGCATTGCCGAAATGGTCCTCGAGTACTTCCAGCAGGTGCACACGAACAACATGGCGTTGCGCTACCGCAATGTGGCCAACGAACCGCGCGTCAAAGCGCTCGCGCCGCTCGAAGACTCGAAAACGCTCCAGGATTTTTTTGAAAAGCTGATTCGCGATCTGGAAGTCCAAAGCATGGCTTCGCAAATGGTCCTGTTCGTTTCCGAGACGGAACGGATCGCGCGCTTCAGCCTGGATCCTTCCCTCGACGGCCCCGCCATCGAACAAAAAGCATTTCCTTCCATCCGCCAGGCCTTTCAAACCGGGCATGAAACGGTCACAACGTTTCTCGTCCAAAATCAGTTGTACACGCTCGTCTGTGTTCCAGTCGAAGTGAGCGATCACATTGCGGCGGTGCTTGGCTTTGTTTCGGAGAGCGGCTCGGCCGTGCAAAGAGCATTCAACCAGTTTGCCGGCAGTGAAATCGCCTTCCTCGCCAATGATAAAGTGGTCCTCAGCACCATCCGCAGCCCCGCGCAATTGGCAGATCTCGATCGCCAATTGCCGGCCTTGCTCCAGGCCAATGGCTCGATCGCACCCGTTCAGCTCCTCCTCAATGGCCTCCATTTCTACGCCCGCGTCGGGCAATTCCAAACCGGCAGCGACACGGAAAAAATCGGCGTTGTGCTCCTCGCCTCCTACGAACATGCCTGGCAGGAACTCCGCTCGACCCATCGCCTGCTCATCTGGGTGCGCGTCATCGGCATCATCCTCGCCGTCGCCATTGTGTTCGTCCTCGTGCGCCAGGTCATGCGCCCACTGCGCGATTTGCGCGATGGCGCCGAGGCCGTTGGCCGGGGCGATTTTTCGCACCGCGTTCCGGTTACGACCCGCGATGAATGCGGTGAGCTGGCCATGGCCTTCAACAAAATGACGGAGAATTTGAAGTCTTCGCGTGAAGAGCTCGAACGCACCGTTGAAACATTGCGCACCACCCAGGCGCAACTGGTGCAAAGTGAAAAGCTCTCGGCCATTGGCGAATTCGTGGCCGGGGTGACGCACGAGTTGAACAACCCTTTGACAGCCGTGATTGGTTTTGCCGATTTGCTCAAGCAAACGAACAAGGACCAAAAAAACCGGCTTTACCTGGACAACATCGTATTGAGCGCGCAACGCTGTCATAAAATCGTCCAGAGCCTGCTCAGCTTCGCGCGCCAGCATCAGCCCGAACGCCGACTGGTAGTGTTGAACGAGCTCGTGGAAAACACGCTCGGTTTTGTTCAGTACGAATTGCACACGGGAAATATCCAGGTCCTCCGCGAACTCGATCCGCAATTGCCCGCCGTGCTGGCCGATCCGCACCAGATCCAGCAAGTGCTCCTCAACATCATCAACAACGCGCGCCAGGCCATCGAAAGCAGCCAGCCGGAAGGCTGGATTCGTGTCCGCACCGAATCACGCGCCGGCAAGGTGCGTGTGATCATTCAAGACAGCGGGCCGGGCATTCCGCCGGAGGCGCTCCCCAAAATTTTCAATCCATTCTTTACCACCAAGGAAATCGGCAAGGGAACGGGCCTCGGCTTGAGCCTCAGTTACGGAATCATCCAGGAACACAACGGCAGCATCTGCGCCATCAGCAATCCCGGCGAAGGCGCCACGTTCACCATTGAACTGCCGATCGGCGACGCGCAGGCCAGGCCGGCCGAAACGCGCGCCACTGCCGTCGAACCCGCCACTCCCGTTCGCGATGGCGAAGGCCGGAGGATTCTGGCCATCGATGATGAGCCGGCCATTCTTGAATTGATTCGCCAGACGCTCCTGGTCAACGGCTACCAGGTGGACACTGCGATCGATGGCGAGAGCGGGTTGATCCAGCTGGCGGAAAAACATTATGACCTGACCTTGTGCGATTGGAAGATGCCCGGACTAAATGGGCAGCAGGTGTTCGAGCGCTTGAAAGCATACAATCCGCGTGCCGCAAAACGCCTCGTGTTCATGACCGGCGACGTCATCAACGAGAAAACTCAAAGCTTTTTTCAGACGCACGGGAAAATCTGCCTGAGCAAACCCTTTTCCATCGAAGATTTCCGCTCGGTCATCCGCAAAGTCATCGTCGAGGAGTAAACCGCGCCCATTATTGATTTATTTCTCGAGGCGCGCGCGAATCATTTGCAGCATGCGCCGGGCATAACCGAGGCTCCCTTGATCAACGTAGGTCGTGATCGCGGTAAACCAGGCGAACAGACTCGAGACATCAGTGGGCGTGAAGCGATTTTCCTGAAGCAACCCGGCCTCGAACTGCCGATGCGCTTCGAGAATTTGCGGGCCGAGGCCGCGTCTCCATCGGAACGTGATCCATTCAATCATTCTGGCCAGCACGGCTCCGGCAATGGCTGCGCCAATCAGACCGCCCACAATCAGCAGCACGGTGGACAGATCCATCGAGAGCCGGTAGGAACCGGCCGTGAAAATCAGCAGCCCGGGAACGGGCACGATAAAGAACCAAAGCAATGTGAACAGCGCCAGAACAAATGATCTTCCGAATTCAGAGAGGTGCCGGTTCCTGGCCCAGGGCCCGTGTTCGAGATCGGTTTGCGGTTTGCGAAGCAGCGGCCACAATTGTTCCCGCACCAAAGCGACGAGGGATTCACGAATCGCTTCCGGCATCGCCGATTTTTGCAGCAGCGCCCGAGTTTTTTCCGGGTCGCCCATGGCGTTTTTCACGATCTGCTGCGTCAGGTTCGAGGCTGATTTCTCATCCTGACCGGCGGCGACCAGCCAGAGCCGGAGGCGTTCGCAGTGTCGTTTGAGCTGCCGTGAATACGAGACATACCGCAGCGCGGACGCGAGCACGGTGCCGAAACAGAGGGCCAACCCCATCCCGCCAATAATTTCACCCACACCCCCTTTGGCCACGAACCAGGAAACGATCGAGTAGAAACCGGCCGCCACAATCCAGCCCAGAAGTTTCGGAACCCAAATGGCTCGGCCAATGCGAGTGCCGGCTTTCGGCTTCATGATGAAGGGTCCGACGATCAGACTGACGCTGAACAATAAGGAAGGCAACAGGAGCACCACGTTCAAGAAATCGAGATTCGATAGCGCGAACAGATTGAGCGCGATTGAAATCGTGCCGACAACCCAGACCACGGTGCGAAGGTTGACCAGGTTCTGATACGTTTCGAAAGGCCGATCTTCGCGCGGACCGACCCAGGCGCGGAAAGCAATGTTTACAGCCTTGGCATCGTTGACCGAAGCGCCCGACACGACGAACTCCAGGCTCTGCCGAACAAATTGGCCGAGCGCATGGATGACCAGTTGCGGCCCGAACAACAAAATGTCTCGCCCACGATCATAGAGCCATCGGCCGAGACCGACGACGAAGCCGCCGGCGAGGAAACCGGCGAGCAAAACTGCTGGCAGGAGCGCGGCATTTTTCCAGGCCAACCAACTGCCTGTGCCTGCCAACGCCGCGCCAAGGAAGGCGCTGATCCGCGAAAATCCGCTGCTTTCCAGGGAAGCGATCAAGCCGTGCGCGGTGAGCACCTGATTCATGACGAACCCAAAATTCCAAAGCACAATCAGGATTTGAATGAACGGCGAGACATCCCAGATGATCGCCAATGGCATGAGCAGAATGTTCAGCAGGGCAAAAGGTGCGCTGAGATAAAAGCGGCCCCCCTGCGCGCGCAGTTCCTTGGCAAAGACGGAAAGCGGCCCGCCATCGTTGATGCGTTGCATGATCGGATCGTGCATCATTTGCAGATACCCGCCGGACCAGCGTGGAAATGCCGCAAACCACTCGGCGTGACTCCAGGTTTCACGAATTTTATGCCAGAGCGTGCGGGATTGAGCAAACCGCGCGCGAATGCCCAGGGCGATGGCGTTGTGCGCCGCCTGGGTCACACCCCAAATGTCTTCGGAAATCCCTACGGCATGCGGGCCAAAACCGATCAAGCCTTCGACGCGATCGCCAAACGAACTGCCGCGATGCAACCGCGAGGTGAGCGGACATTTCGGTGTGCTTGAATCCACCATCGCACGCTGGATGCGTCCGTAATAAATCGCCTGAATGTTGCCCCATCCTGTTCCAACCGATTCGCCAGCCGGACCGCCCAGCAACATCATTCCGCGGGTGAGCGCACGATGGCCTTCTTCGAGCAATTGCGATCCGCGGCCAATCGGCGTGCGCGTGTTGGTGGTGCTGCGGCCAGGAATCATGATGACCAGCCCGGGATCGCTCAGCGCTTCCTTCAAATCCTCCATGAGCGAATCCAAATCCAGCGCCGTCGCGTTGCGGTCAACGACCAGCATGTTTTGCAATCGCAATGTTTCTTCATGGATCATGTCCATCCCCACAAGTCCGCCAGCCTTGAAACCGAACGGCGTCCAGTCGTTGATGCTGTAAGCGCGCGATCCCGGAGCGATGGCCATGAGCAGCCGCGCCAGTTTATTGCGCTGGCCGAGTTCACCGGAGCCGTAGGGCACTTGCGATGGCCGATTGTTGTCGTTGGCGTCGTATTTGTTTTGAATGAGGTAAAAGGCGACGCGGGGACTGAGGCGTTCGCCGGCCAGGCGCAAGGCGATATCGACGAGATTGATCCCAGTGTCCTGACCATGCCCCGCCGTGGACATCATGGTGACGAGCCAGCGCCGCATTTGCCAGGCGCGGAGCATTTGTTGGCGAATCTCCTCGCTGGGCACTTCGAGGTTGACGCCGAGTTCCGGTGGCAGGCGCGGGGTTTGCCCGGAAATCACCAGTTGCATCGGATGCCAAAGCGTGGCGTCCCCTCCTTTCTCGAGGGCGTAAAGCGCTTTGAACCCTGCTTCGACGTCGCCATCCGCGGGCAGCGCGTTTAATTGCGCGAGCAGTTTCAGGCCGGTGGAATCGAGCTTGTCGCGAAGCAAGGTCCATCGCGTCATCAAAAGGTCAGGGGTTAGTTTGTGAAACGAGAGATCGTCACCGCTCATGTACACCACGGCGAGAGCGCGTTGCGGATCGTTTCGGAATGCCTCGAGCGCTTGATCCTGGCGCGCGCGCCGGCGTTGCAAGCCCGAGCGCAGCAATGAAGATTTTTTCAACCATTGCAAAACGCGGTCGTCCCAGGCCATCGCCAGCAACGCTGCCAGCACCAATCCGTAAAGAAGCATCGGGCGCGAGTTGAGATAGCTCGTGGCCGGACTTTCGAAAACCGCCAGGGCCAGCCACGCGAACGCGGCCAGGGCGCCCAACGTTTTCATGGGAAAAGTGGCGAGCGCGCCGGCCAGTCCGGTGAAAAAGACGAACAAGCCAAAGCGCAGCAAATACATTGTGTTCCAGAACAGAAGGCCGCCGATGACGAGTCGAATGTCCCAGCCATTTTGATAAGTTCCGGCGAACCAGACAGAGAGGACCTCCTTATGCACATAGCTGCCAATAATGAAAAAGACCGCGTTGAACAGCAGAAAGAAGAAGATGGCCCGCGCCATGGCCCAGGCGGTGCCCGAGGGAACGGATGGTTGAAAGTGATACTTGATCGAGAGCCAGACAATGGAAGCCGGTCGTGTCGCAGTCAGATTCAATTGGTTGAGAAAACGGATCACCGGATTGCCACTGCCTTTGATCGAAACCCGATCTTCGAGCTCCATGCTCAATCGGCTGACGGCCAGCGGCACAAAAATGGCCAGCGCTTCCATGAACACGAGCGGCGCGAGCAGGCCTTTGATGATGAAAAACGTGGCGCAACTCGGCGCCGGCAATTGCACGAGGGTCCAACCGAGCCCAAGCAATCCCACGCCGCGCAATATCCACCCGGCCCATTCATACCAATGCGGATTCCACCCGCGCCCCGGTTTGACCGCCGGCAGGACCGATTCGGATTTGGTGAAGAAACTCGTGACTGTGAGATCGACGAGCATTTCCCGTTTGGCCTGCGTGTGTTTGCGCGCCGCGTAGCGATAAATCCTCACGTAATGCGCGGCGACGCTTAAGATCAGTCCGGCAAACAATGGCCCCGCCCAGGTGAGCGACAGGGGTGAGAGCGCCAGTTCCGCCGCTGTTTCGCGAAGGTAAGGATAAATCAACAGACCGCCCACCTCGTTGTTGTACCAGATCAACGCCACCAAACCGGTCAGCAGAAAATGCGGCAGCAATTTGGCGGCTTCGATCAGATAAGGGTGCACCGGGAACGGTTGTTCGCGGCGTTTGAATTCCTTGTACTTTCGGATGAATCCGAACAAATGCGACTCGGGAATGCGCAAACGCGATCCCATTTCATCCACAAGCCGCTTCAAAGTGGCGCCAGCACGTTGCACTACGAGCAGGTCAAACGCTTCCGCTTCGGCCGGCACATTGAAATCACGCCGCGCATCCAGCGGATCGGAGCGCCGCCGCAATCCCATGCTCCGGAGCAGTTGGCCAATCTGATCGTTGATCGCCACTTTTTCTGCGGCCGTTTTGTGTTGCTGGAGCAACTCGACCATTCCCCAGTGCAGCTCGGACATGTACATCACCAGGCGCGACCAGATGTGATTGCTGTCCTCGTTCTCGATCAGCACATCCTCTTGCGGCAATCCATCCTTTCGCCCGGCCTTCACCACCCACCGCGAATAAACCCCCGCGATCGTAGCGAATTCATCCAGCCCATTCAGCCAGGCGTCCGATCCGTCCTCGACCAGGCGCGGGTCATCTTCGGCCCACCCGTTCTCCGATCGGCGCCATTCCAAAACCAATTTGTAAATGGCGCGCAGTTGCATGTGAAAATTCTGCTCGGTCGCAGCATTGGAAAAACGCGTCCGCTCCGCGCCGGCAGGTGTGGTCGCTCCGAGCACGCGATTCGCCCAGCGTTCCTCGGCTTTTTGCATGACCGGATCGCTGACCAGCTGAGTGGATAAAGCGGCCTGCGCGTGCCGCAATCGCGCCCGGCGCAACGCGCTCAAGCACCACCAGAAAAATGAGGCAAGCAGCACCAGCAAATAAAATCCTGCCGCGGTCCAGATGAATGCCGCCAAATCGCGTTCGGCATGCGCGGGTGTGAGCAGGGCGGGACGTTGCGGGGGCGGATTGGTTGTGGCCAATGGCATCGGGCCGCCCAGCAATTCCAACGTCGTATTGAAATCCTCCGCCCACCCAAGCTGGTTCAATCGCGGATAAATCAGAAACCCCTGCCCGGTTTCGAGCGGATGCTCTGGAGCCGCGGCGGTGAACACTTCCGTAATGCGCGTGCGTTGCTGCAATTCAGCGAGCTGTTCCCGGGCAAAATCCCTCGCGCGAGGATGATCCACGCTCGCGGCCACACGCGCGAAGCGGGCCGTCAACTCGGGGGAAATGGCATCCGCCCGAGTCAGCGCCAGGCTCCAGTCAATGCCCCAAAGCTGCTTGATGGTCACCCCGTGCACCCGCGCCAGGTGATCCATCCAACCCTGAAGTGTTTCGACCGGCACATTCAGTTCGCGAGCGGCTTCGATCCAGGTCAGCCAATCCCGCGCGGAGGTCCACCGCTCGACCGCCAACGCCGTCGTTTTACGGCTGATGTCCTGCACGAGAAACAATCCCTTCGGCACCACTCCGGTGCGTTCCACCTGCGGCAAAATATGGCGGCGCAACCAGGCCTCCTGCTCGCGCGCCGCGTCTTCAATCGCAACGCGCCATTCATTATCCGTAAAATATTGGCCCGAAATTTCCGAGAGCCGCTTCAAAAGCAAAAATGCGCGGGCATTGCTTTGCACACGGTAACGAGGCGCCTCAGGCCAAAGGGTCGTGCGCAGAAATGGGAATTCTTCGAGATAAATCGCTTCCGAAATGCCTCGTGGATTCTGCTTGTCCACGGTTGCGCTGCGGAAGTCCCGCAGCAAAACGGTGATGAGATTTTTGCCAAGCGTCAGCGCCTTCGCCTCTCCGCTCTCGAGGCCCAGCGCAAACGCCGCTTCCGCCATCGCGATCTGCGCTTCCGCGGTCCGATCCGCTTCGCGCGCGCGTTTGAATCCGGGATTCGGCGCCAGCGACGCGCCCGATTGGGCATCGTAATAGGCGTGCAGCGGCTGTGTGCCGCCTTCCGATTTCGTCCAATAAAAATCGAGCAACTCCCGCGCAACCGACCACTCGCGCAAACGAATGGCCAGTTGAATCAGATTCGCTTCCTCGATCGTCTCCACAAACGGCTCCATTTCCGTCCCGAGCGAAGTGGGAATGAGGCTGGTGCGCGGATAAAGCAGCCGCAACTGTCCAAAGCGAACCGCCAGTTGATTGGTGGCTGGCAAAGGCATGTCCGTCACCGCAGCCTGGTTGGTCCATGGAACCGCGCGCCGGCAAAGCAGCGCTTCCGCCAGCGCGGGAAGGCGATTGATATCGTTGGCCTGATTGGTCGCGTTGTGCAGTGCCACCGCGTTAAAATGCGAGAGCAACCGCGCTTGCCCCGACTGATTCGCGAGAAGATTGATAACGTGATCGCCGGCGAGTTTGTAGGCGCTCGCGACCATTCGATTGTGGAGGTTCGCCGCCGATTGAGCCAGGCCGCCGCTGGCTTTGGCGAGCGGAATGGTCACTTTGTAATCGAAGCCGTAGGCCAGAATGCCGGGAGAAATTTCGTCATCGAGAATCTCCGCGCGAAACAGTTCGAGTTTCGGCGTTTGAAATCCGCTGGCCACAGTGTAAACCTGCGCGTCGCCCCAGCGGACACTTTTGAAGTACTCGAGAAAGTTGCCCGTTTCGGGCGCCAGTGCATACAAAGGCCTCGGCGAGTCGCGGTCGGAATAATCAAGGACCGCCAGCGAACTGTACGTGTTGGTATCCTGACGCGGCGAGAGCATGGCCACAGGCAGGCCGGCCCATTTCAACAAGGTGGTCCGTTCGTTTTGATTCCCCGCCGCGGGCCGCGCCGGCTTTCTCGAATGCGCCGTCAATCCACTCGAATGCAGCTCGCTTTCAAAAAGCCGCCGCTTCGATAAATCGGGACGGATCCAATCGCCGCCGCGATGAAGTGCCAGCACAGGGGAAACTTGCAAGCGCTCGTCCTCGCGGGCCTGAACAATCAATGTGAATTGCTTGAGCCGCTGCACCTCGAGGCCCGCCGCGGCCAAATCGGCCAGCGCTATGACGAAGAGCTTCCTGCCCGGAGCGAGTGTCTCGTCGGCTTCGACGACGGCCCCATGTTCGGGAATGATGTCGTTCGGGAGCCAGACCGGCTCGCCGCGTTCCACGGCCCAAAAGGAAATCGCTTGCGGGTTTGTTTCGCCGGGCAGGTCGGGACCGATCAGAACGGATCGTCCGCTTTCGTCCTC
>JBFMDG010000196.1:0-10625 GCA_040754135.1 Verrucomicrobiota bacterium | reverse complement strand
CGCGTTGCTCCTCGGTCAAAGAGCGCTGCGGCTCTACTCCCTCGTCGCGCCTCGCCCCAGGCCATTTTGGGCGCAACATAACACCAGCCATTTGCGAGACACATCACTAGCCTCGAGGGAGCCGGTGCGTAGAACGTGTCGCGCGGCCCGGCGCAAACCAACAAAAGTAAAATCCGGCTTGTTCGATGGAACACGGGCGCGATAGAGTGCGGCAAACCACAACCCCGCGATGCCGCGCTCGCTTTTCAGATTACAAAGCAGACCACCGCGCTGCCCGCTTTGGGCGATCCTTTGGAGGCTGCTTTTCCTGGGTCCGTTGCTGATGCCGATCGGTCTGTTCTTACTGGCAGCTTTGATCTTCACCGTTGTGGGCGCGCCGATCCTCGTGCTGACATGGATGCTCGACGGCCAATTCCATTTGAGCGTGGTCACGCTGCTGTTGTGGTGCGCATGGCTGCCATGGAGCGTCATTCTTTGGCGATGGATGTTGCAGGGGATTGAATACTCGAACCTTTAATCCGCGCGGCGCGTTTTATTGCCATGGCCCATCTTCCCACTCACAGCGATCCTGATGTGCTGATCATTGGCGCCGGGCCGACCGGCGCTGTGGCGGCAAAACGTTTCGCCGAAGCCGGCTTGCGCGTGGTCGTTCTCGAACAAGGGGACTGGCCTGATTATTCCAAAGCCAGAGCGGATCATCCGGACTTCGAGATGACCGCCGGACGTTATTGGTCGGGCAATCCAAATCGGCGCCAGGCCAAGGCGGATTATCCGATTGATGATCAGGATTCGGACATTGCCGCGGTGCTCTACAATGGTGTGGGAGGCGGCACGGTCATTTACGCGGCGCATTGGCAGCGCAACATGCCGTCCGATTTTCGCGTGCGCACGCTCGATGGTGTGGCGGATGACTGGCCGCTGACTTACGAAGATCTTCAACCCTACTATGAAAGGGTGGAGGCGGAATTTGGCGTGTCCGGCTTGGAAGGAGACCCAGCCTTTCCTCCAGGCAAAGGGCCGCCCCTGCCCCCCGCTCCGCTCGCGCCGATGGGGCGTCGCGTGGCACGCGCGCACAACAAGCTCGGATGGCATTGGTGGCCAGCGCCGAATGCTATCGCGACGCGCGCTTATGGTCCGCTCCGCCCATGCACGCAACGCGCCGCTTGCATGTGGGGTTGCGTTGAAGGCGCCAAAGGATCCGCCGACATCACGCATTGGCCGGGCAACGTTCGCCAGGGAGTGCAGCTCATCACCGGCGCGCGCGTGCGCCGCCTCGAAACCAATGCGCGCGGACTTGTCTCCGGGGCGCTCTACGTCGATCGAAATGGCGCCGATCATTTTCAACGCGCTTCCATCACAGTGCTGGCCGCAAATGGCATCGGCACTCCGCGCATTTTGTTGCTATCTTCGACCCCTTCCTTTCCCGATGGATTGGCCAACTCATCTGGGCTCGTGGGCAAACGCCTGATGCTGCATCCCTTTGGCACCGTCGTCGGGTTGTTCGAGGATGACCTCGGCAGCACGCATGGCGTATGGGGACAACATTTGCATTCCCTCGAATTTTACGAGACCGATGCTTCGCGCGGTTTCGTCCGCGGCGCCAAGTGGGGATTGCAACCGACCGGCGGACCGCTTTCCATGACGCGCAGTTATCCCTGGGGCGAAGCGAATGCAATTTGGGGCGAAAACTTCCATCGACAACTGCGGAAACGGCTCGGTCACTCCGCCATGTGGGGCATCATTGCCGAAGATTTGCCTGAAGAAAACAACCGCGTCGTGCTCGATCCGGTCCTCACCGATGGCGATGGCATTCCCTCGCCGAAATTGATTTATCGGATGTCGGAAAATTCGAAGCGGCTCCTGGAATTTCATTTGGCGCGAGCCAAGGAATCCCTCGAAGCCGCCGGCGCTTACGAAGTGGTGGTGGCGCCGCTCATCCGCGAAACGGGCTGGCACATTCTCGGCACCTGCAAAATGGGAACCGATCCGAAAACGTCTGTGGTGGACCCGTGGGGCCGATGTCATGACGTGCCGAACCTGTTCATTTTCGACGGCAGCATTTGGCCGACCTCGAGCGGCATGAACCCAACCGCGACAATCGCCGCCATGGCCTTGCGCTGCGCGGAGCATCTGGTTGAGAGTGGGGTGAAGAGATGAAGAGATGAAGAGTTGAAGAGTTGAAGAGTTGTTTGGGTTACATGAGTTAAAAATGTTACATCGTTACAAATGGCACGAATGCTCAACGCTCCCCCTTCACCCGAACCTCATCATTTAACCATGTAACCAAGTAACCATTTAACGTTTGTAACGATGTAACCATTTAACTTCTTAACATTTGTAACCCTTTAACTTTTTTGCACATGCTCGACCCAAACCAACGTCTCACGCTGGCGCAATTGGCGGATGTACTCATTCCTGCCGATGGTGATTTTTCTTCGGCGAGCGAAGCGGGGGTGGCCGGGAACGGATTGGATGAGGCGATTTGTTATCGGCCCGATTTCGTTCCTGGGTTGAAATCGCTTCTGGAAACTGCCGCCGCGGCCGGCCGACCGGCGGCGGAATTTATCACGCAATTGAGGTGCACAGATCCGGCCGCCTTTGGACTTTTGACGGAGGTGGTGGCGAGCGCGTATTTCCTGAATGCGCAAGTCAAAGCCAAGCTCGGCTATGCCGGCCAGGGACCGCATCCGATCGAGCCGCACCCGGACTATCTCGAAGAGGGCTTGCTGCAATCTGTCATCGACCGCGGTCCGATTTATCGGCCAACGCCCGGGCGCGCAGCGCCAGCGGAATCCTGAGCCAGCGCCATGACGAACTTTTCTACGCGATTTGGGATTCGAGATTGAAAGCCTGATTTGACAGGCGAGATGCCTGTCCCGGGTTTATGATCCGCACGGGGGATGCCTGTCATTCCCCTTGTCGAGAACCTTGTCGAAATAATTTTCCACCGACAAAGTTTAGGACGAAGTTATCGACAAAGGGGTGATCGCAAGATGTCAAAACTTCTGTGACAGGCGAGACGCCTGTCCTACGTTGGAAAGGATTGATGAGAATTGCCATTGGCTCAGACCACGCTGGGTTCGAATACAAGGAAGGGATCAAAGATTTTCTGTTACGACGCGGCCATGAGGTTCAGGATTACGGCCCGAATTCCAAAGATCCGGTCGATTACCCCAAGTTTATTCGGCCGGTCGCCGAAGCGGTTGGCCGCGGAGACCATGATCTTGGAATTATTCTGGGCGGTTCGGGGAATGGCGAGGCGATCGTCGCCAATCGCGTGAAAGGGATTCGCTGCGCGGTGTGTTGGAATGAAGATTCGGCGCGGCTGGCCCGGCAACATAACAACGCCAACATGATTTCGCTTGGCGCCCGTTTCATGACCCTCAGCCAGGCGCTGGAGATTGTTCGCACCTGGATCGAGTCTTCATTCGAAGGCGGCCGCCACCAAAGGCGGATCGACATGATCGATTCGTGAATGGCGGCAATCGAGTTGCACAGGTCCTTCGCTTACTCGACTTTCACGCGATAAAAACGGGTGGTCACACCTGCGGATGGATCGGTGCCAAACATGATGGTGCCCTCGGCGATTCGAGGCTCGCCGAGATTACTCCACACCACATCATCGAGCCGTTCCTTAAATTGAATTTGATATTTCCGGCCGAGCACGGTGGCCCAACCGAATTTGAAGACGCCGTCAACCCGGGAAATTGACTTGGGATCGATGCTCACCTCGATGGCGGGTTCACTGTCACGCACAAGCGTCAGGAAATGCTGCACGTCTTGCTCGGAGCGAACTCCCCAAATCATGTCATGGGTGGCATTGATGTAAGCGGATGTTTCTTCCCCATCGATGACAAGCCCAATCGTTCCGGCGGACAAAAGGCGCAAAGAGCCGGTCATCGCGCCGGTCACACCGCCGTCGTTTACGATTTGCACAGGCCCGGATCGAATCATCGAGGCCGCGGCAAAAAACAGATCGATCATCTCCTCATTCGTTTGGTTGTGATCGAGCGAATCCTCGGAAATGCGGATCTGCTGCGTCACGCGATTGAAATAAATCTCCCGTAGCCGATTGGGAAGGGTCAGTTGTGCGATGCGCCATGATCCGGCGATCCCTTCGAGTGTGGTGTTCGCGGGCTGCTTGATAATGGCGGTGAGATGATTCTCCCCGGCATTGCGGCGCACACGCACCATGAAATCTTTTGCGGCATTCAAATAAAATGTTTCCCCACCCGCGCCGATGTTCAAAATGACGCGGCCATCGGGGAAAGCGCTGGCGCTGCCTGTGACGTCGCCCGTCACCTGGCCCGTAGCGGTGATGTTCACCGTGCCCGATTGCGTTCCGAACTCCTCTGAATAGAAAACATCGACGAGTTTTTCATTCGACCGCAACGGCTCGCCGGTGGAGACGGGCGAAAATCGGATTTTGCGAGTGTCCCAGTCGTAATAAGTGCGTGCCAGGTCGGAAGGCGTGCCGAAATTCACGAAGTGCCATGTTCCCTGCAAATCGGACGTTCGCGGATCCGCTGGCTTTCTCACGGCAACGGCAATTTCCTGTTCCCCATCCTCGATCAGGCGAGTCGCGGTCAAGACATCACCGGCCGGATTGAACAGGAACTCGGATGGACCACCGTCAGGTTCGGCGATCTCGAGCGTGCCGGCCGCGGTGAGGCGCGCCGTCGCGGACATATTGCCGCTGATAATGCCTTCGGACGTCATGGAAAAACTGCCGGACGTGACGTCGTAGCTGCCGTAAAAACTCAAATCGAATAATTCCTCGTCGGCGCGAGGGCTTTCTGCAAGACGGATGTCACCCGTGGAACGATGGCGATAGGTTTCGCGCAGGGCGGTTGGCGCGCCGAACGCGACGAAGTTCCAATCTCCGGCCAACGCCTGCAGCGTCATCGAAGTTCCCGCGCCGCCGCTCCATTGCACATTCAGTCCGGCGAACGGCTCCGAATTTCCAAGCGGAGAAGTCACAACAAGCGACCGCACTCCAGGCGCCGCATCGGCAGCGACCGAGATCGTGATGGGCAAACGGGTCTCCGTACCGCCCAGCTCGATGGTGGCGGTGACGCCGCCGCCGGTGAATGTAACGGCGGAGGCTCCGCTCAATTGTGTTCCGGTAATCACTGCGGAAATGGTGGCGCCTTGAGCAGCGAATGTTTGCGAAATGGACGTCACCTCAGGAGCCGCCGGCTTGACGAGGAACCCGCTGAAAGCCTGCGACTGGCCCTCTGGCGTATTGACTTTCACCGTGCGCAATCCGGTCGGCGCATCAAGTGAAACGGTGATGGTAACGGGAAGGGTGGTTTCCGTGCCGCCGCTTTCGATAATGGCATTCACGCCGGAACCGGAAAAGGTCACGCTCGTCGCGCCATTGAGGGCCGTGCCGGAAATGATGGCCGAAATCGAAATTCCCTGACGACAATTCGCCGGCGAGATGGCGGTGACGACGGGGATTGTGGAACCGATGATCTGGAAGGTCACTTTGCGAATGCGATGATTTGAACCGTCGGCAATGTAAACGCTGCCCGCTGGATCCACCGCCACACTCGTCGGCCAATTGAGTTGAGCGTCTTCCGCCGGGCCTCCATCCCCGTTGAAGCCGCCCGCTCTGCCCTCTGGTCCAATGCCCGCCAACGTCGAAATCATTCCGTCAGGCGCGACTTTGCGAATGCGATTGTTGTAATAATCGGCGATGAACAGATTCCCGGCGGCATCCAACGCCACCCCGTCCGGAAGATTCAGGCGCGCGTTCGTGGCCGGTCCGCCATCGCCTTGAAAGCCGACGATTCCCGATCCCGCAACGGTGGTGATGATCCCTTGCGTATCGACTCTCCGAATGGCGTGATTGCTGGTGGCGATGAAAAGATTACCCGCACTGTCCAAGACCAAATCCCGCGGATTGGTGAGTTGAGCCGCGACCGCTGGGCCGCCATCGCCGGCTGCGCCAGCCGTTCCAGTTCCGGCAACCGTGCTGATGATGCCATCGAGAGTCACCTTGCGAACGCGGTGATTGCCATAATCCGCAATGTAGAGATGACCCGCGGCATCAACAACGAGGCCTTGGGGCCCATTCAATTGAGCTGCTATGGCCGCTGCGTCATCACCGCTAAGCCCGCGAACTCCGGTGCCGGCCAAAGTTCGAATGATCCCGTCGGAACGCACCACGCGCACCCGGTGATGCTCGGATTGACTGATATAAAGCGCGCCGTTTTTGTCGACGGCGACCGAATGTGGGGAAGCCACGATTACGGAGGTGGCCGGGCCGTCTTCCACGAGTGTGGGATCATATTGTCCATTTCCAGCAACGGTCTTGATCATTCCATCGTTCGTGACTTTGCGGATGCGATGGCGATCCGCGATAAATAAATTGCCTTCATGGTCCACAGCGATTCCAGGTGGAGATTGCAGTTGAGCGGCAATGGCCGGCCCATTATCGCCGCTGGATCCTGAAGTGCCATTTCCTGCAACCGTGCTGATAACACCAACGAGCTCCCCTGCCCCTCCCGCAGTGACCGCGAATTCGCCCATCGGATCCGACGTTCCAGCCGCCGTCGTGACCGTCAGGGTGCGCGGACCAACCGGAGCCCCGGCGGCGATGGTGATTAACACGGGCAGCGTGCTGGCTGTGCCGGTGCCGCCACTGTCGATTGCAGCCGTCACGCCTATTCCGCTGAACGTGACGCGCAGCGCATCGCCCAAGTAATCTCCCGTGAGGACTGCGGGGAACGTCGTTCCTTGCCGGCCCGAAGCCGGATTGATGCTTGTCACCGCAGGCAACGCCGGCGCAATGGTGAACCCGCTGAAGGCGAGAGAAGTTCCACCCGCCGTCGTGACCGTGATGCTCCGGCTTCCGAGTTCAGCCTCCGGAGCAATTCTGATTTCCACCGGCAGAGCGGTATCGCTTCCTCCGTTTCCCAAGGTGATGACCACACCACTTCCAGTGATCGCAACCGCCGTGGCGCCGCTCAGGTGCTCTCCGTTGATCGTCGCGTTGATGATTCTGCCTTGAGGACCAGAGTCAGGAGTTATTGATGTGATGACGGGCAACGCCGGTTTAACCGTCAATCCCGAAAACTCGGCCGATGTGCCAAAGGGTGTCGTGACGGTAATCGTTCGTAATCCAAGCTCTGCGCCGGGCTCAATCGTCACGGTAAACGGCAGCCAGGTATCCGTCCCACCGACGCCTAAGGAAGCCGAAACACCTGCTCCTGAAAAAGCAATCGACGTCGCGCCCAGCAATCCGGTGCCGGTTAACTCGGCAGCGATCAGAGATTGGCGATTCGCTTCCAACGGCGCAAGGGCGGTGATCCTGGGAGCTGCGGAAGTTGTCGGCAACGAGGTGACCTTGCGGATGCGATTGTTGCTCGAGTCTGCGATCAGGAGATTTCCAGCGGCATCGATGCTGATTCCGAGAGGCGTGTTTAACTCAGCCGCCGTAGCCAGTCCGCCGTCACCGCTGAATCCTACCGTGCCTGTGCCGACAATGGTCTGAATGATGCCATCTGTGCCGACCTTGCGAATCCGATGCTCGGAAGCAAGCGCGATAAAAAGATTCCCTGCAGGATCGACCACTAAGTCGGTAGGCTGCCGAATCGCTGCCTCCGTGGCCGGTCCGCCATCGCCGGTAAAACCGCTCGTCCCGTTACCCGCCACGGTGCTGATGATGCCATTGGCCACTTTCCGCACGCGCGAGTTGCCTTGATCAGCTATGAAGAGATTTCCGGCCGCATCCACAGCGACGCCCAGCGGCACGTTGAGCCGGGCCGCAATGGCCGACTCGCCATCTCCGCTAAAACCACTGAGTCCGGTGCCCGCCACGGTGCTGATGATTCCCTCCAGAGAAATCTTGCGAATCCGGTGATTGCTGCGATCCGCCACAAACACATTGCCCGCAGCGTCCACGGCGACATCGGCGGGCATATTGAGTCGTGCGGCAGTAGCGGGACCGCCATCGCCGGATGAGCCCGAGCTTCCCGTGCCGGCCAGAGTGCTGATGCGACCGTCTGGAGTCACTTTGCGAATACGATGATTGTTGCGATCTGCGATGAGAAGATTGCCGAGACGATCGACCGCAACGCCATAGGGATTGCTCAAACGCGCTTCAATCGCGGGGCCGCCATCACCCGTCGCGCCAGCAGTGCCGGTCCCTGCCACTGTCGAAATGAGGCCGTGCGGAGTCACTTTGCGAATGCGCTGATTGGAGGAATCGGCGATGAACAAATTCCCCTGCGCATCGAAGGCCACGCGCGACGGGTTCCGCAGGCCAGCGGAAAACGCCGCACCGCCATCGCCACTGAACGTCGAGGCTCCGCTTCCCGCAACCGTGGTGATGATGCTTTGCAACGCCGCTGGCGCCGGCAGGACTGTAAATCCGCTGAACGGCGTCGAGTTGCCGACAGCAGTGCTTACGGTCAATGTCCGCAAGCCTGTTTCGGCGTCGTTGGAAATCGTGAGTGTGATTGGCAAACTGGTGCCCGTCCCACCCGTGGCAATGGCTGCGGTGATACCGGTGCCACTTAAAATGACCGCAGTGGCGCCTTGAAGGTTCTCGCCTGAAATGGTCGCCGCCAGTGTCGTTCCTTGTTCTCCCGATTCGGGTGAGATGGAGGTGATGACCGGCAATTCCGCCACATCCGAGACAAGGATGGTGAACTGTTTTTGGAAAGCAAGATTTCCGGAATCGACCGCTTGGATGAGCACTTGAAAACTGTTCTTTGTTTCGAAATCGAACGAAGCATCGGTCTTGAGAACGTTCCCCTCGATCGTAAACAAATGGTTGTCGGCACCGCCTTCACCAGCGACTAAAGTGAATGTGTGCGTATCGGCCGCATCGGAATCGATGGCGGTGAAACTGCCTACGGCGCTGCCCGCGGGTTGATTCTCCGGGATGCTGCTGTTGCTTAATTGAATGTCCGTGGGCGCTGAGCGAGAGACGAAAACGTAAACCGCACCGGAATTGGCCAGGCTGTTGTCGGTTTGATCGCCATTAATGCCAGCCGCGGCACTGTCTTCAGCATAGCTACTGACAACCGTCGTGTGCCCGGTAAGCGCCACCGCATAACCGAACCGATCATTCGCTTCGCTGTTGGAACTTTTAAGGTAGCTCTCCTGGCGCCAGCTCTCGTTGCCTCGCATAAAAACGTAAGCGGCTCCTGAACTGGAAGCGTTGTTGTCGTTCTCGTCACCGCCAATTCCAGTCGCATTGCTGTCCTCCTGGTAAGCACCGATGACCACTCGATCGCCGGAGAGGGCGATGGCAAAGCCGAAAAAATCGGTTGGTTCAGTATTGGATGCTTTCAGGTAGGCCTGCTGACTCCAGATTTCTCCGCTGCGCACAAAAACGTAAGCGGCGCCGGCATCCTGAGCGTTGTCATTGCTTTGATTTCCGTTCACTCCCACGGCATTGCTATCCTCTCGACTGGCCGCAATCACCGCCGTATTCCCGTCGATGGCCACGGCGGCGCCGAAACTATCGTTCGCTCCGGTGTTCGAGGCTTTCAAATAGGCCTGCTGACGCCAGATCTCGTCCTGGCGCACAAAGACGTAGGCGGCGCCGGAGCTCGGGGCGCTATTGTCGCTTTGATCGCCGTTCACACCGGTGGCGTTGCTGCGTTCGCCAGGCGCACTCACCACAACCGAGTCGCCCGAAATCGCAACCGACGCTCCGAACGAATCGCCATCGCCGGTATTGGAGGCTTTCAAATATGCCTGTTGCCGCCATGAGGAACCGGTTCGAACAAACACATAAGCCGCACCGGTCGCGAACCCCGTATCATCGCTTTGATTGCCATTGATGCCTGTGGCGGTGCTGCCTTCGCCTGGTGCGCCCACTACGATGGTGTTCCCGGAAATCGCGACTGAATTACCAAAATTATCGCCGGCATCGGTGTTGGAAGCTTTGAGGTAGGCCTGTTGCGTCCAGGTTTCGCCCGTGCGCACAAACACGTAAGCGGCTCCTGCATCCGGCGCGCCATTGCCAATTTGGCCGCTGCTGTTGACGCCTGTGGCCAACGCGTCCTCCCAACGCGCTCCTACCACAATGGTGTCGCCTGACACGGCGACCGCATACCCGAAATTGTCACCGGGATCGGTGTTGGACGCTTTTAAATAGGCTTGTTGCCGCCAGGTCCCGTTCGCGCGCACAAACACATACACCGCACCCGCGTCGGCCGCATTGCCATTGGTTTGATTGCCATTGATGCCCGTCGAGGCGCTGTCTTCGCGATGCGCACCGATCACCAGAGTGTCTCCCGAAATCGCCACCGCAAACCCGAAAAAATCATCGGTGCCCGGATTGGAGGCTTTGACATAAGCCTGGGACGCGAGTGCATCGAGGACAATCGCCTGCAGTTCCGGATTGCCGTGCACGATTGGTCCGGTCATGAGCATCAGGAGCGCAACGGGGATTGAAAGAAGGACACGCCGATTTACCCGAGGGAAATGGCGCCACGACAAAAATGAAACGTCCATAATGGTTTTTTGCTTTCATCGTGGTCCTACGACCTGCCGGGCGCGATCTGGCCTGAAAAGTTCGGATAAACTTTTCCCGCGATCCGAGCGGGAGACAACGGTGGTCGCAAATGCAATGCAGAAGATTTCCGGTGTTCTAATTATTC
>JBFMDG010000195.1:0-10726 GCA_040754135.1 Verrucomicrobiota bacterium | reverse complement strand
GTGATCATGACGCCGAAAAGCCTGCTGCGCCATCCGCGTGTAACCTCGACGCTCGACGAACTGGCGGCGGGGAGATTTCAACGTGTCCTGAAGGATCCGCAGAGGATTCCCGCCGAAGAAACAAAAAAGATCCTGCTTTGCACCGGAAAGATTTTTTACGAACTCGAAGCGCACCGCGAAGCAACCGGAAGCAAGCAAGTGGCCATCATGCGGCTCGAACAACTTTACCCGTTGCGCGCGGAAGTGCTGCAAGCGGCGCTCGAGCCTTATCGTGATGGCACTCCGGTGGTGTGGGTTCAGGAAGAGCCGGAGAACATGGGAGCCTGGCGTTTCCTGCGTGTCAATTTGGGCGAAAGATTGTTTGGACGCTTTTCCTTCTCGGCGGTGACCCGGCCGGCCTCGGCCAGTCCGGCAACCGGTTCCGCCAGCAGTCACAAACAGGAACAAGCTAAACTGATTGCCGAAGCTTTCGACCAGGCCTGAGCTCTTAACTTCTATGGCTACTGAATTGAAAATCCCGGAAGTCGGCGAATCGATCACCGAAGTGGAAATAGGCGACTGGCGCAAACAGCCGGGTGACGCCGTGCAAAAAGATGAAATGGTCGTGGTCATTGAAAGCGAAAAAGCCACCGTGGAATTGCCCTCGCCGGTGGAAGGCACTTTGGGTGAGATTCTAAAACCAAAAGGAGCGACTGCGAAGGTCGGCGAGGTGATTGCGCGCATTGAGGAAACTGGAAAGCCTCGAACTGAGAAGGCGGAAGCAAAAGCGGCTGCGAAGCCTGCCAAAGCCGAAAAAGTAGCGCACCCGCCGGAAGAACAGCCGCATGTCATGCCCGCAGCCCAGCGCGTGCTGGCCGAAAAACAGCTGAAGCCTTCGCAAGTTCAGGGCACCGGCCCCGGGGGACGCATTTTGAAAGAGGACGCCCTGCGTCCCGCCGCCTCCGAATCCGGATCAACCGCTGCCTTATCCGGTGGAGTCCCTTCCGGCGAAGCCGTTCCAAAAGATGGCGGTCCTCCGCCGCGACATGGCAAGCCGGCTCGCATTTCGGAATCGCAAACCAGCGCGGGTCCAGCGGGCTCGCGTCAGGAGGAGGTTGTGCCGATGACGCGGTTGCGGCGCACGATTGCCGAGCGGCTCGTGCAGGCTCAGCAGAACGCCGCGCTCTTGACCACGTTCAATGAAATCGACATGTCCGCCGTCATGCAATTGCGCAAGGAGTACGGCGAAACATTCCTCCAGAAACACGGCGCAAAACTCGGTTTCATGTCCTTTTTCGTCAAAGCTTGCGTGGATGCGCTCAGATTGTTTCCGCAAGTAAATGCTGAGGTTCGCGGCACCGACATCGTTTTTCACAATTACTACGACATCGGAGTGGCCATCGGCGGCGGGCGCGGCCTGGTCGTGCCCGTCTTGCGCAATGCCGAGCGAATGAGCTTCGCCGAAATCGAACGGGCTATTGTTGATCTTGCGACGCGCGCCAAGGAAAACAAACTCAAGGTCGAGGAACTGCATGGCGGCACTTTCACCATTAGCAATGGCGGCGTTTACGGCTCGCTCCTTTCCACACCGATTGTTAATCCTCCGCAAAGCGGCATACTCGGGTTGCATGCGATTCAGGATCGCCCCGTCGCCCGCGAGGGGCAGGTGGTCATCCGCCCGATGATGTACATCGCGCTCACTTACGATCACCGCATTGTGGACGGTCGAGAAGCCGTGACATTCTTGAAGCGCATCAAAGATGTCATCGAGTCCCCCGCCCGCATACTCCTCGAAACCTAACCTCCAATAGCAAACCATGTAACTCTTTTAACCATTTAACTCTTTTAACCATTTAACTCTTTTAACTCTGCAACTCTTCAACCCTTGAACCCTCCCCCCATGCCCCACGACCTCCTGGTTATAGGCGCCGGTCCCGGCGGTTACGTGGCAGCCATTCGCGCAGCGCAACTCGGGTTGAATGTCGGCTGCATTGAAAAGGAAACGGCTTTGGGCGGCACTTGCCTGCGCGTCGGATGCATCCCAAGCAAAGCCTTGCTGGAGTCGAGCGAGTTGTATGTCGAAACGAAATCAAAACTCGCGGATCATGGCATTCGCGTGGGTGCGGTGGAGCTCGAGCTTTCCGCCCTGTTGCGGCGCAAGGACAAAGTGGTCGCCACACTCACGAAAGGGGTGGAAGGCTTGTTTCGAAAAAACAAAATCACCCGCTACCTGGGCCACGCGCGATTTGCCACACCCAACAAAATCATCATTGCCAACCAGGAGGGACAGCAAGAACTCGATGCGAAATACATCCTCATCGCCACCGGCAGCAAACCGGCCGCATTGCCGGGAGTTCTTTTGGATGGCGACCGTGTCGGCACGAGCACGGAAGCGCTCAATTATCCTGAGGTCCCGAAGCATCTGGTCGTCATCGGCGCTGGTTACATCGGTCTTGAACTTGGCTCGGTGTGGTCGCGGCTTGGCGCGAAAGTGACGGTGCTGGAATTCCTTGATCGCATTCTGCCCGGCATGGACAGCGAAATGGCTGAGGAAGCGAAAAAGATTTTCGAAAAGCAAGGACTCGAATTTCGGCTGAAATCCAAAGTGACATCGGCCAAAGCGGATGGCAGCGGATGTCTGGTGGAATGCGAAGGCCAGGCGCCAATACGATGCGATCGCGTTTTAATGGCGGCGGGCCGCATTCCCAACACGGAAGGACTCGACCTCGAGAAGGCCGGCATACGCATGGATGGGAAGGGACGGATCGAAGTCGATGATCATTTCGCCACGAGCGCGCCTGGCGTTTTTGCGATTGGCGATGTCATCCGCGGCCCGATGCTGGCCCACAAAGCGGAGGAGGAGGGCATGGCTTGCGTTGAGCGGATTGTGACCGGCTTCGGACATGTCGATTACAACTCGATTCCGGGAATTGTTTACACCGAACCGGAGATTGCGAGTGTTGGGAAAACTGAAGACCAATTGAAAGCGGAGCAGATCCCGTATAAAAAAGGCTCTTTTCCCTTTCAAGCCAACGGCCGAGCGCGGGCGCTGAACAAAACCGAAGGGCGCGTCAAAATCCTCGCGCACGCGCAAACGGATCGCGTTTTGGGAATGCACATTCTTGGCCCGCGGGCGGGCGACCTCATCGCCGAAGCCGCCGCCGCCATGGCGTTTGGCGCGAGCAGCGAAGACCTTGCGCGTTGTTCCCATGCGCATCCCACGCTGGCCGAGTGCGTGAAAGAAGCCGCGCTGGCTGTGGATGGGCGGGCGTTGCACGTGTGATCGCGGAACCCTTCGCTTGATCACTCGGCCGGAGGCGAGCTGGCATCCTTGTATCCCCAAAAAGTTCGCCAACCTTCGCCGCGAGCGGGTCGTGGCTGCGGCTCGATATCAACGTAAAGAATGGTTTCGGCATCCACACCGTAAGGACCGCGGGCAGCAACCTGACCGGCGGGATCGATGACGAGCGAACAACCGATGCATTTGCGGCCGTGCCAGGGGCCTCCTTCGATCCAACCGACATTGCTGGCGCCGGCAATCCACAATTGAAAGTCGCGAGCCACGGGCGCGTAATGATCGATCCACAATTGTCCGTAAGGTTCGCGCGCATTGTCGTGATCGGCTGGAACCGCCCAGGCGCTCGGCGACAAAATCACATCGGCTCCCATGTAACCGAGCGAGCGGCTGATGATTTGACGGGGAGCGAAAGCATCAGCGCAAATCATCAGACCAATCGTGCCGAGTGGCGTGTGCGCGACTTGCAAGCGATCTCCTTGAGCATAGAAGTCGTGAGCGATTTGCAATTCGTTCAGTTTTCGGTGGTGCAACAAAAGCTCGCCCTCAGGATCGATCAAAACGGCGGAATTAAAAGTGCGCTGGTCCGAAGCCAGTTCGATCAGCCCGGAACAGAGATAAATTTTCAGATCCCGCGCGAGCGCGCGCAATCGTTCGCAAGTCGCTCCGCCCGGGATCGGCTCGGCTTCATTGAAACTCGATGAATGCGTCCAGCCGAGCGGCATGGCTTCGGGAAGCAAGACCATCCGGGCATGGCTCTCCGCGGCCGCGCGCACGAGGGCTTCGGCGCGATCCAGGTTCGCCGCTTTGCACCCGCCGCGAACCTGCATTTGGATCAGAGCTAACTTGAACATGGCATTGGCGCCGTATTCCTTTCACGCTCGGCAATGGCCCACAAGCCCAGAAAGGTGATCAACCCATTCACGATGAGCAGTTCGAATCCGAACTTGTATCCACCGAGCCACTGCACCGAATTGCGGTCGATGACAAAACTGGCGATCGGCGCCACCAGACAAACCAGCGGCACGAGCCGATCGTTCACCCGCTGCCGCATGAACAATCCGAACGCAAACAAGCCAAGCAACGGACCGTAAGTGTAACCCGCAATGGTGAAGATCGCTTTGATAACAGCCTCATTGTTCAATGCGCGAAAAATCAAAATCACCGCCAGCAACAGCAAGGCAAATATCAAGTGCACCCGATGACGCAGCGCGGTTTTGGCCTGCTCGCTCCAGCGCCCCGTTTCGTCCACCTCGAGCATATCCACACAAAACGAAGTGGTGAGCGTGGTCAGAACCGAGTCGGCGCTCGAAAAGGTAGCGGCGGTTAACCCGAGAATGAACACGAGCGCGGCAAAGGCGCCGAGATGCTCCCGCGCCAGCATCGGAAAAAGTTGATCGGTGTTGGCCGGAGTCGTGATGCCTTTGCTTTGAGCGTACAGGTAGAGCAGCGCCCCGAGCGAGACGAACAGGAGATTGACCACGACGATAATGCCGCTGAACCAGTAAATGTTCCGTTGCGCTTCGGGCAACGACCGGCAGCTCAAGTTTTTTTGCATCATGTTTTGGTCGAGCCCCGTCATGACAATGGCGATAAAGGCGCCGCTCAGGAATTGCTTGAGGAAAAACTGCCGATCCTGCCAATCCCAAAAAAAGATTTGCGCGTATTGGCTGTTGGCGACGGTGGAAACGAGCTGCATGGGGCTGAGGTCCAGTTGGCGCGTGATTGCGACGATTGACAACACGAGTCCGAGGAGCAGGAGAGAGGATTGAAACGTATCGGTCCAAACGAGCGTTTTGATGCCGCCTTTGTAAGTGTAGGCGAGGATCAATCCGATGATGATGGTGTTGGTCAGCCAGAAGGGAATGCCCCATTGATCGGAGACAAAAATCTGCATGACACTGGCCGCGAGATAGAGACGGAACGCTGCGCCAATCAAGCGTGAGAGAAGAAAGAAGAACGAGCCGGTCTTTTGCGCGCGGGGGCCAAATCGTCCACGCAAATAGCTGTAAATCGAAACGAGGTTGAGCCGGTAATAAAGCGGCAGCAACACGCGCGCGATCACAAAGTAGCCGAGCACATAGCCGAAGACGATTTGCAGGTAGGAAAACTGCGTGCTGCCCACCCAACCCGGGACGGAAATGAAGGTCACACCAGAAAGCGAGTCGCCAATCAGGCCGAATGCGACGGCGTACCAAGGCGACTGTTTGTTGCCGAGAAAGTAGCTTAGATTGTTGGCCTGCCGGCTGGTCACCCAGGCGATCAGGAGCAGGAATCCAAAATATCCGGCGATGCAAAAGAGGATGAACAGCGGCGACATGGAGGAAATCAATACTCGACTTGCACCCGATAAAATCGAGCGGGGTCCGATACCGGATCATCGATCGACATGGAATTTCCCGTGCCGGTGACGTGGGCGAGCCGCTGCCAATTCGGAGGAAATGCGGTGGTGAATTCGACCACGTTAGGCCGGTCTTTGATGCTGTTCCAGGTAATCCGTGTGGCCGGACCGTTGCGTGTCACGCGCACGTTCAACAGCGAGACATCCACATATACGAGATCTTCATAAGTAGCGTTCGCCGACAAGATGGGCAACTCGTTGAGAGGCGCGCCGAGATTGACGCGGAACACCCCGTTTTCGATGGTGGTTTTGTTAAAACGATTCAGGACATTCGTGCCGCCAACCACGCGGCCGAATACGGTGAACCCGCCGTTGTCGTTGTCCAGCGATAAATTGTCCCCAAGATTGATGAACCATTGCGAGGTGGCAGAATCCACCGCTTGTGAGCGGGCCATGGCGATCGTTCCGTAGGTGTTGCTGAGGGTGCGGCCGGCACTGTATTCGTTCTTGATGATGCCAAAGGTGGGAACAGCGGCAAATGCGGGTTGAGCGGTGGCGCGATTGGTAATGAAAATGCCGCCGCCCTGTATCACAAAACCGGGCACCCAACGATGAACGATCATATTCGTCCAAACGCCGCCACGCGCGTAGCGCAGAAAATTTTCGACGGTGATCGGTTTGTCACGATCGAACAATTCGAGTTCGATGTCACCAAGCGGGGTGCGAAATTGCACGAGCGTTCCTGCCTGAGCCGTAAGCATCAGGACGAGGCCGAGTAACCATAAAATCCGAGCGCGGAAAAACTGCATGCATCTGAGAATGGCGAGTCATACCCGCGGAATGCAACAGCGAACTCGCCATAACGTCACGTGCCGGTGGTGGCTGTGACTCCGATCTGCCAAGCGGCTCCAGTTCCTGTTCAGCAATCCGGCCGTTGCGGATCGAGGACGGACGAAGCGCCGCTGCTCCGGTCAGATTCAGCGGCTGGCCATTTCGAGTTTTCGACGGAGTAATCCGTTGTTGGCCACAATGCGAAACTTGTGCTCGCCGGGAACCGGTTCACGCCAGAATTCGCCCCCGGCACATTCGAGAATCAGTCCGCCTGCAGCGATATCCCACAAACTCACGCCGCTTTCGACGTAGGCATCAAACCGCCCTGAAGCGACATAAGTCATCGAGAGCGCCGCCGCTCCC
This sequence comes from Verrucomicrobiota bacterium, assembly GCA_040754135.1. Classification (GTDB taxonomy): domain Bacteria; phylum Verrucomicrobiota; class Verrucomicrobiia; order Limisphaerales; family SIBE01; genus JBFMDG01. The sequence goes on along the minus strand of JBFMDG010000195.1, from coordinate 3,917 downwards.
ATGAGCCGCATTTTACGCACGCGCCGGATGAGCTGGTTAAAAACGGGGAGCATGGCGTCGAGTGATTCGACCTGTTTGGCAAAGCCAATGGCCACGATGCTTTCGTCGAGGCGGCGGCGTTTGCTGACACGGATCGCCTTCCCGTTCAAACGCGCCGGTTGGCCGCGAATCGCAGTCCAGATTTCGTCCACGAACGGATCGTAAACCACGCCCACCACGGTTTCGTAATCGGAATCTTCCATGGATTGCCCGCGGTTCTTTGGCGCGGAGGTCCGCGGCTTCAGGATTTGCAAGGCAATGGAAACACAGGCATGCGGCACTCCATAGGTGAAATTCACCGTGCCATCGATCGGATCAATCACCCACCTCGACGCCGCTTGCATCGAGCCGGTGCTTCCCTCCTCGCCCAGCACCGCGACTTCGGGAAAATCTGCGGCCAGCCGTTCTTCGATTCTCTTTTGGCAACGGACATCGAGTTCCAACTTGATATCGTGCTGCTGTTGCGAATCGATTTTCTTCGGACCATGCAAATTCCGTTTCATCAGCGCCCCGGCGAGATGGGCGGCGGAAATGGCGCTGCTCAAGGCGCGGTGCTGTTCTTGTATCGTCATCGGCTGACTTTCAGGCGCGAAAGCGGATTTGGCGAGCAAATCAATTCCATGCGCCGAAGGCGGTGCGCGCATAAAAGAAAGGCCGCCAGCGAACCGGCGGCCTTCTACGGGTTGGTGTGGTAGTCTCGGGTTACAAATTGCTGGCGACAAGATCGCCGACTTCGGTGGTCGAATGGCCCATTTTTCCAGCGGCCAGACTTTTGATTTTTTCGCGCGTGATTTTGATGACCGAATTCTCGATGGCGCGCGCGGCTTCGGTTTCACCGAGAAAATCGAGCATCATTTGCCCGGCGCAGATCGCCGCCAATGGATTGATCACACCTTGGCCGGTGTATTTCGGCGCGCTCCCGCCAATCGGCTCGAACATGCTCGTCCCTTGCGGATTAATATTGCCGCCGGCGGCAATCCCCATGCCGCCCTGCACCATCGCGCCGAGATCGGTGATGATATCGCCGAACATGTTGTCGGTGACGATGACATCGAACCATTCCGGATTTTTCACGAACCACATGGTGGTGGCATCGACGTGCGCGTAATCGCGTTTGATATCGGAAAAATCCTTCTGCCCGATTTCGTGAAAGGCGCGTTCCCACAGATCGAAGGCGTAGGTGAGGACGTTGGTTTTGCCACAGAGCGTGAGCTTCTTGTCCTTGTTGCGGCGGCGTGTGAATTCAAAAGCGAAACGCAGGCAACGCTCGACGCCGCGACGTGTATTGATGCTTTCCTGAACCGCGATTTCATGCGGGGTGCCTTTGAAAACAAATCCGCCGGAACCGGTGTAGAGCCCCTCGTTGTTCTCGCGCACCACGACGAAATCCACGTCTTCCGGCCGCTTGTCTTTCAACGGACAGAAACGCTCGTCATACAATTTGACCGGGCGCAAGTTGATGTACTGCTCCAGCTCGAAACGCAGGCGAAGCAGAATGCCTTTTTCAAGAATGCCCGGCTTGACATCCGGATGGCCAATGGCGCCGAGAAGAATGGCGGGGAACTTGCGGAGTTCCGCGACGACGCTGTCCGGCAGCGCTTCCTCAGTGCGAAGATAGCGATCGCCGCCTAAATCGTAATGGGTGTAATTGAGTTTGAGTGCAAACTTCTGCGCGGCGGCATCGAGCACCTTGATGGCTTCTCGCACCACTTCGGGCCCCGTGCCATCACCGCCAATCACTGCAATATCGTAACTTTTCATCATCAAAAATCAGCCCTGCCCTCGGGCAGGAAGCGAGCATGCTAATGATTCCGCTCTTCGTGGCAATGGAAATTTCTGGAGATTTCTGGAGAAAACTCCCCCTTAGTCAACCAGCCCACCGCGCGCCGCAAGCCGGCAAGACGCGCGCATGCAAGAAACGCGCGACATTCGCCCGGCTGGAGTTGAACCGTCGTCTTGGCGCTCAACCTAACTATTCCAAATCAAAAACGAGCGCGCTTCTCCGCTTCCATGATGCGACTGCAAACCACTCGCACCGCATCGAGGCGTGGCTCTCCCCAGCGACGCCGCAAACGTCGCGAACGGGCTTGTCTGAATTGAATGTCGCTTGGACTTGAAGTGCGGCGGGTTAGTTGATGATGACCTGCGGATCATCCACCACCGGATTGCCGCTGTTTACAAAGACGGCGACGCTGTAGGAATAAGCGGCCGGGCGAGCGCCCTTTTTCACTTTGATCCGGATTTCACCCCCGGCGCTGGCAAGATAAGTGTCCGGCGTGCTCGCATTGCGTTCGAACGGATTGTCGTTCTTGAAATGAATCGCAAAATCGGACGGATCATCACAATGCCAGGCCAGCCATTTGTCCTCCTTCGAATGGGCTTCGTAGGCGTTATTGCCGTCCTGATCGCGATAAAGCAATCGTGTGGGATCTTTGGGATCGATGGAAATAAAAACGTCGCTCGTCTCTTTCGGTTGGTTGGCGGGTTTGGAACTGGACGCCGGAGCTTCCTGCTGAGCTGCGGTTCCAGTGGCGGGCGGAGCTTGTTGAGCAGCTTCCTTCTTCGCAGTTGTTTTTTTCGTGGCGGTCTTGCTCCCGGACTTTTTGCTTTTTGTTTTGGTTGATTTCGAGGCTTTCGAACTGCCGGCCTGTTTGCTTTTTTTCGCAGTGGTTTTCTTCATAGGTTTTGGGGCGTCGATGTTTCGGACTTTTTCAAGGAGTGTTGCAATGAAACAAAATCGGGATCCTGCCGGAGCGAGGTCAGGTCAGGGTGCCGCTGGATTTCCGCCAGAGAATATCCACCTTGCATGGCCGAGGCGATGGCCTGCAGAGCCTGCGGGCGTTGTTTGGCTAATTCATAAACGAGCGCGGCTCGAAACAACACATTCACGTTGCCAGGACCGTCAAGGCGCGCCTGCTCGATTTCACGGATGGCGCGGGCGGACTCAGAAAGCCCGGCGGCATACACCGCCAGACTGGAACGCGCCTCCGCATCTCGCGGGTTTACATTCAAATCGCGCTCCTCAATCAGCTGGATCGCCTGTCGATAAGCCTCGGCCGCTTTGCTGTTTTGACCATCGGCAAACCGGCGGGCGTCGCCGAGATTGCCCCAGATCACATGATCGGACTCGGTGAACTTCAGGATTTCCTCATACATCCGCGCCGATTCGCGATAGTTCCCCTGGAAGAAATAAACGGTGGCCAGATTGTTGTAGGCCTCGTAAGTCGGTTTGATTTCAATCGATTTGCGTGCTTCCACGATCGCTTCCTCATACCGTTCCATCAGCGAATAGAGTCCGGCCAGATTGCGGTGGGCATGATAGCTGTCGGGCGTCAGCGCAATCCATTTTTTGAAGTAGGTTTCAGCTTCGGCGTAGCGGCCGTTGCGGAAATAAAATCCAGCCAGGTTGTTGTACCCGGCCCAGTAATTCGGATTGATGGTGATGGCGCGAAGGAATTTTTCCTCCGCTTCCTTGATCAATCCCTTGCCTTCGTAAGCGCGAGCCAATTCCCGAAAGGCGTGGGCGTTGACGGGATCGATTTGAAGGGCCGAATCAAACTCGCGGATGGCCTCTTCGTACTGTCCCGTGCTGGTATGAACCAGGCCGAGCGTCACATGGGCCTGCGCAGAGTGCGGATTGAGTTGCAATGCTCTGGCGCAACTGCGTCGCGCCTGGTCGATGTACGCCGGTTCCTTGCTGGCATTGTACTTCCGGAGAAAGGCTTCCCCCAAAGCCGCATGGGCCAAAGCGTAATTGGCATCTTTTTGCAGCGCCTCCTGAAAAAAGTTCATGGCGAAAACCACGTTCTCCTGCTGATCGTAACGCGCGAGCTTGCCCAAGCCTTGAAGATAAAGTTCGAGCGCCTGCGAGTTGGCCG
>JBFMDG010000194.1:0-10766 GCA_040754135.1 Verrucomicrobiota bacterium | reverse complement strand
AGCTGTTCGGCCCATCGGAATAACCTACGATGTAATTCACGCCGATCGTCGCCGTGGCGGTGATGAAGACCGAATTCTGCGCGATGAGCCAGCCGCCGTGAATCATCTGTTCGCCGACATAGAAATTGATTTCTTTGGCAGTGACACCGGAATGAGGCGGACCGTTCGGGGTGTGGAAATTCGCTTTGCGCACTTCGACGATGCGCGCGTGGAAATCGACCCGATCGTTCGGCGCCTGGGCGTCGCCTTCGATTTCGAGGTGGTCAGTCAGAAAGACGAAATAATCCTTGAGCTGCGCTTCCACATGCCGCGGATCGCCGCTGGCATGGAGAACATCGGTGTATTCCAGGTCGCCGATGGTCATGTGATTGCCGGCATTGGTGCGGCCGATGGTGACGCGCGAAAACCCATTGGCGAGCGCTTCGATGTCGCGCATGGAAAGCTCCATCGCGTTCAGATAGGTGCCGCGCGGCCAATCGCCGCCGCTCGCATTTTCCGCGGTGCTGCCAATGCGATAATTCCAGGACAGATCGAGCGGACGAAGCGTCAGTTCGCCAGTGCCTTGAACCGTGGCAATGCCGGCCTTGAAATCGATATCGCCGGCATTGATGACAATGTCTTTGGCGGCGGCGCGAGTGATGATATTGCCGGAGACGAGCGTGAGACGCGCATCGGCCTGGAACATCTGCACGTCGATCATTCCGAAATCGCTGACGATGCCGGTCACGTTGGTCGATCCATCAGGCGTGAGATCGAGGCCGAGGACATCGAGATCATCGGTTTCGCGCACGATAATGTCGGCGCCGGCTCCTGCCCCCGTGGTGGAAGCGGTCAAGCCGGCCACGGTCGATCGGATGGGCGCGGTGATTTGCCGGCCGCTGATCATGAGGTGACTGCCCGCGGCGTGGAAATAGGTGTCGTCAATGCGGATGTTGCCATCGCGGCTGACGAGTTTGATCGAACCTGCGCCGGCGCCGTCGAGGTTGCCGCTGCCGGAGACGTAGAGATCGTCAAAGAGATCGATGCCAGCGCCCGTATTCGAAGTCGAGATGTCGATAACGCCATCGCGGCGCGCTTGCAACACTTCAGGAGCGGTGAATCCACTCGGAGCAACGACTGTGATTCCGCCGGTGTGCATTTCATTCGCCAGCACCGCGCCGCCCGTAGTCAGTTTGAACCGGACCGACTGCAAATCGGTCACGCCGCCGTTATCAGTATTGACGATGGTGGTGAGCGCGCTCGAGGTGTTCCGCAGCGATTGCTCCTCGAAACCGGACCAATTGATGTTTCCGGAAGCGACGCGTGTTTCGCCGTAATTGACCGTCAGCGGCTGGCCAGCCGAGTTGATGCCCGCGTCGAAGCGATCATTGCTGCCCGCGCTGTCGGTGAGATTCAGCGTGCTCGCGTTCATTTGATCGAACGTGATGCTGTCGCTGCCGCCGAAATCAGAGATGGTCAGCGTGCGATTAGCCACGCCGGTAAAGGAGATGTCATCATCGCCCGAAGTCAGAGTCATCGTATCGATGCGAGTGTTGGTAATCTTGATCTCCTGACCGCTGCCACTCAGCGTACCGCCCAGTTGGCCCAGACTACCTGACAAACCCTGGTCGGCCCGCCGCAGATCGAGAACTAAATCAGAGCCGTTGGAGATTTTGTCGCGGCCGATAGGTCCGCTGCCGTAGGTCAGAGTCACATCGCCGCTTCCCAAGACGATGGTATCATCGACCGCCTGGCGCGAGGTGGGATTGTCTCCCAGCCGGATGGTCCCGGAGGCATTCGTTAATTCGACCGTTGAGAACCAGGGCCCCGTATCGATGGTGGCATGGCCACTCCCGTAGTGCATCACCATGTCGGGATCATCACCCATGGTGAACTCGACTGGCACAGTGACACTGTCATCGACTTCGACATAATCGATGCCATCGCCGAAGTCACCGACGATCTTCGTCACGCCGATGTAGTTTTGGGAAATGCCCTGGCCTTTGACCCTGGTCACCTGATTTCCGGCGTCGTCCACGACCTGTTTAATGACGTAGAGCTCGTGGATGTTCTCGGAGTCATAATTTCGCAAAGGTCCCCGCGAACCCACGTTGAGGTAGAGCACGCCGCCATTGAGGTCAGCCAGTACCGGAGGGGGCGGCAGGCGCAGATAACCGATGGTAAAGGTCGTTTCGAAGTCGATCGAAAAGAGACCAAAATCGATCGAGAATATCGCGGTAACGCTGATTTTGCCGGTGGCCGAAGTGTAATCAAAAATCATTCGGACTTCCGCGAGAGTAAACCCGAACAACTCGATGCGGAGTCCTGCTTCACCATGGAAGGCCAGGATGTAGGGTCCGGTCCCGAACAGACTGACCCCATTGCTATCCGTGTAACTGATGCGGAAGCTCCCGTCTCCAAACAAACCAAATCCCGGGACTCCAATGGAGAGACTGCCTTGGACATCAATTTCAAATTCGCCTTCCGAATTCAATCCGCCAGCGATGCTCAGGAAGCCAATCCCGAAGAAATCGATCGATGCCTCGAACTCGACGCTCCATTCATAATCCCGGATGACCATCTTGAAACTGGCGTCGAATTTGAGCACGCTCAAAATCGCGAGTTCGCCGTGGAGATCCAGCAGGAAGGAATTCGCCGGGATGTCGAATCCATAGGCATTCACGCGACTGCCGGTCGTGTTAATCTGCAGTTCTCCTTCCGCAACGATGGTGATGATTCCTGCGATATCCGCGTCCACCGCCACCTGAGCGCCAAAGACCAGGCCGTCCGATCGGATCGAAATGACTCCCGCCGCGGAGACTTCGAGGAAGTCGCCTAAAGAAAATTCAATGCTCGCAGCAATCGTAAATTCCGTGGACGTGATCAGGAGATCGGCGCTGCCGGACGCTGTGACAAATCCAATAAAGTCGAATTCTCCATCCACGTGAATCTGGAATTTCACGGTGCTGACCTCCAGGCGGAAGCTGGAGGTGATTTTCAGCACGCCACCAGCCAGCGTGAATACACCATCGCCGACCACCACCAGATAAGGTCCGGCCGGACCCGTGGAGCCATCGAATTGCGGGGCACCGGCCGTCACCGGATAAGCCTGACCGGAACCATCGGAGGCCGCCACGAGCCGTTCTCGAGCTTTGTCGCTCAAGTTGTCGATGAACTGCTCCGGAATTTCGACCTCCTGGTCAAGACCGGTGGAATTCACGACCACCCGCGCGTTGCCTTCGAACGTAAAGATGCCTTCGAGCACAGAGCCGGTGCCGATGCTGATATCCACATCGATATCGAATGCAAAACCACCGCTGTGAATCACCATCGCGCCGATCGCATGGAAATCGAAAATGCGAACACTGCTGGGTCCGATGAATAGTTCGGCGTCCAGGAACATGCTGAAGCCTTCGAGGCTGACTTCCGCAATGAAGACGCCGCGCAGCGTGCAGAGGTTGACATCTGTTCCCGGCACGCGCAGTCCCAATTCGGCGAAGAATTCCGTGCGGGCAAAGAGCCCGTCGAAATCGAGGAGCAACGAATCGTTGCCCACCGCCAGCAGTAATCCATCTTCCTGCCCCGTGTCGCCTGGAAAGCTCGCCAGGAAATCCACTGGGTGCAATGGATCGAGCGGCAAACCGGTCACCAGATTGAACTCAACTTTGGCGTCCTGCACATCCGCCGTGACGAAATCAATTCCCACCAGGTGCAAGCGATCGGCGCGCGCTTTGACTGCAATGTAATTCGAGAGATCGAACAGATTGGTTGGCTTCATCACGGCCATCCCGAAGTCGAGATTCTCAATCGACAGTCCAAACGCATCCGTATCCGGCGTGTCGTGGTTTAATACATTCTGATCGGTGATGATCCGCTTGTCGCCATTGGTGTCGCGCCAGTACGGACCGTCCAAACCGACGAATCCAAACACATCCGTAGCCGTGACCGTCAGCATGGTCACTTCTTTGGTGTCGTCATTCGACAAAGTCACTGTCCGCGTTTCCCCGAAACTGAAATCGAATCCGCCCGTGACAAAAAGGAGGTCCGCGATCTCCATTTCGAGCCATTCGGCTCGGACATGGATCAGCGTCGACTCCATCGTCAGCGGCACTGTGATATCAACTTCTTGGTTCGTGTTCGGGTCGGTGTAGGTCGCGCCGGTCTTGATCTGGAATCCATCGGTGTCCGCAAAACTCGAAGCGAAATTGATGGCGGGTTTGGTCAGCGAGAATTCACCGGGGACATAATTGGAAACATTGTTTACTTCGATGAACACGCCTTCGGTGAAAAGTTCCAATGCGTCAATGCCGACGAAATCGACATCGTCGGCGCTGGCCGCGAGCGCGAAATACTTGGCTCCATCGAGCGGGTTGGTTGGTTTGGCGATGGCAATGCCGAAATCAAGACTGTTGATCGAGAATCCAATCGCGTCGTCGTTCAGGTAATCCTCTTCGGTGATTTGGCCATCGCCATTCAAATCGATGTCCCCGTCGTTGAGGTGGTACGGCCCGTTGAAGCCGACGAAGGCATTCACGTCGTAGCCGCCGATGGTAATGAACTCGACTTCTTTTCGCTGATCGAGCGCGAACAAATCCGGGGCATCGAGATCGACGGTGGCGCGCCGGCCTTTTTGGAAGGAGAAACTGCCGTCCACGTGGACCACGTCCAGAAGGGTCAAGCTGGCATGGCCAATGGAAACGCCGATCAGTTCCTCGCCCGGGAAATCGAAATAAACCGGTTCATCAGGATTTCCTGTGCCTACTTCAAACCCGACGGGTCCTCCGTTTTCGGATGGAAAACTCAATTCCCAATCGATCACTGGAGGTCCCAATCCTCCCGGCCAGGCATCGCCGGTGTTCACTTCCACGGTGATGTCTTGAGCGGTGAGTTCAAACAGATCGCCGCCGCCATAAAACGCAAATTCTTCGGCGGTGGCCTTGAAAGCAGTGAAGTTCGGAAGGAAATCGATGGGCAAGTCATGCGTGAATTGTCCAAAGCCGAAGGTCACTCCTTGAATGCCAAACCCAAACAAATCCTGTCCCGCCAGCGGCTGGCTGAAATCGGGATCTCCAAAACCAACGAAGCCACTCACGTTGTAACCGCCAATGACAAGGCTTCCCAAATCAAAGTTCGAAAAACCCGAGAGATCGTCTTCCACATCAAAACCGGCCGCCTCCAAACTCTGGAAAATGGGCGCGATGGCATTCGTTAACGGACCAAGGTCCGCCGGCAAACGCGTGTTCACCGCCGCGGCAATGGCAGGCCCCTGTTCGAAGAAAATGCTCCCCTCCAAGTGAACGAAATCCAAAAGCGTCACCACCGCATGTTCGATCGAGACGCGCCGGCGTTGTTCTCCATCCATGTCGAGCACGACCTCGATCGGATCACCATTGGCGTCCTCGGCGCCGGTTGCAATCGCGAGGCCGTCTGGTTCATCATCCGCATCCTCGCCGTCGAGAAAGCTTTCTTCCCAGTTTAGAATCGCAGGCGAGTCCAACACAGGCCAAGCTTCGAAATTGTCATTCAGCACCAGCTCGATGCCTTGAGCTTCCACTTTCAACAAATCGGAACCATTGAGAGTAAAGCCTGCGGAATCCGCCGTTGCCTTCAACGAAACGAATTGTTCCAAAGGCGCAAATTCGATCGGGAAAGTTGAATTCATCAACGCCAACCCAAGTTCCAGGTTGTCAACGTAGGCGCCATACAACCCACTCTGCCCGGCCAGCGGTTGATTGAAATCCGGATCGCCAAAACCGACAAACGCTTTGATGCCATGCCCGCCAATAAGCAGCGATTCCACTTCCCAATCGAAGATCATGTCGAAAGTTTCGCTCACCCGCGCGGCCAGGCCGTATTCCGTGATGGCATTGACGACCGGCTGCAGAAGGGCTCCCGCTAAGTCGGCCATGTTCTGTTGTAAGCCGGTGGTGATGTCAACCAGGTGCCGCCCCCCCATGCTGAAGGCAAGACTGCCTTGCAAATGCACGAAATCGAAAAGAGTGACTTCCGCATTCCCCACCGCGACACTGATCAGTTCGTCTCCAGGGAAATCAAAATAAACCGGCTCGTCTGGATTTCCCGTGCCCACTTCAAAGCCGACGGGTCCGTTATTCTGGGATGGGAAACTTGTTTCCCAATCAATTACCGGCGGGCCAAATCCTCCCGGCCATTCATCGCCGGTGTTGATTTCAATGGTGACATCCTGCGCCTGCACCTTCCAAATCTCGCCGCCGCCGTAAAAGGCAACCTCTTCCACTTCGGCCTTGAAGGCGGTGAAGTTGGGCAAAGATTCGATCGGCAGGTCATGCGTGAATTGCCCGAACCCGAAAGTAACTCCTTGAATCCCGAAACCGAAGAGGTCCTGTCCCGAGAGTGGTTGGTCAAAATCTGGATCCCCAAAGCCGACAAACCCGCTGACATCGTATCCGCCGATCACCAGACTTCCCAAATCAAAGTTAGAAAAGCTGGAGAGGTCATCTTCCACTTCAAAGCCCGCCAACTCCAAAGCCTCGAAAATGGGAGCGATCAAGCTGGCTGCTGGTCCGAGATTGGCGGGCAATCGCGTATTCACCGTGGCCGCAATCGCAGGTCCCTGCTCGAAAAAGATGCTCCCCTCAAGGTGCACGAAATCCAGTAGCGTCACCACCGCATGCTCGATGGAGACGCGCCTGCGTTGTTCTCCATCCATGTCCAACACGACCTCGACCGGATCACCATTCGCATCCTCGGCCCCCGTGGCAATGACAAATCCATCCGGATCTTCGTCCGAGTCGTCGCCATCCGGGAAGCTTTCTTCCCAATTCAAAATTGCCGGCGAGTCCAGGACCGGCCATGCTTCGAAATTATCATTGAGCACCAAATCTATTCCTTCCGCCTCAATTTGCAGCAAGTCGGACCCGTTGAGCGTGAATCCGGCTGAATCGGCGGTGGCTTTAAGGGCCACAAACTGTCTTAATGGTTCAAACTCGATCGGGAATGTTGAATTCATCAGGGCCAATCCCAATTCAAGATTATCGATGTAAGCCCCATACAAACCGCTCTGCCCGGCCAGTGGTTGATCAAAATCCGGATCGCCAAATCCAATAAATGCCTTAATGCCATGCCCGCCAATCAGCAGGGATTCAACCTCCCAATCGTAAATCAAATCGAAGGTATCGCTGATTCGGGTCGCCAATGAGTTCTCCACGATGGCATTGACGACCGGTTCCAGGATGAGTCCGGCTAGGTCGGCCGTATTCTGTTGAAATCCAGTGGTGATATCAATCAGTTGCCGGCCTCCTTTGCTGAAAGCGAAACTGCCCTGCAAATGGACGAAATCGAAAATTTCAGCCCGCATGTCACCCACGCTGACTGATACACGCTGCTCTCCGCCGTGATTCAAGTAAACAAATGCTTCATTCCCTTGCGCATCCAATTCCCCGGTCGCTATGGCGAGTCCGTCGTTGCCGTCGCCATCGTCGTCTGGATAACTGGACGCCCAATTAACCACTGCTGTCCCAACATCCAAGGGCCATGAGGTGTGGTTGTCGTTAAGAAGCAGATCGAGGTCATTTGCAATGACGCTCACCGCGCCGGCTCCGACCAGTTGGGCTGATTCTGCGTGACCGGCGACACCGACAAAATTCAGCAACGCGGGAATGATGGGCGGATCGGTGCTTCCAAAGGCAAGACCGATGTCGAGATCGTGAACGATCAACCCAACGAGACTGGTTTGCCCTTCGAGCGGCTGGGAAAAATCGGGCGTGCCAAATCCGACGAACGCATCCACGTTCGCTGCTCCGACAGTAAAGATGTTGAGCTGCCAATTGCTGATCGTCGAGAAATTTGCGTCCGCTGTGACTCCTGGAACTGCCAGCACCGCATTGGCGGCCGCTTGAAGAGCCGGATAATTTTGAAGTGCACCGCCGATATTTTGTGGAATGCCCGTGCCCACTTCGACCGATTCGTTAACAAAAAAATCGAGTGCGAATGAACCGCTTAGGTGCAAAAAGCCGGAAACGGATATGGTGCCAGCAAAGGCGAAAGCAGTCGCGCTCGATTTGCCAGCCAGAAACGCAAGCAGTTCGTCTTGATCCGCACCGGCATCGGCCACAATCCCGCCCGGAAGCTCGGCCACTTCGAGGCGGTAGGTGCCGTCATCCAGAACCGGTTTCAAATAAAGGCCATCGCCAAGATCCATTCCGGTGAAGTTGTCGAAATCGCCGGAAATGGATCCGGCGGTGATGAACTCGAAAGTATCGCCGAGTTCGGGGACAAAATCGTTGATGAGTCGGATTTCGAGCGTGCCGCCCAGGGTAAGCATGCCAGAGACATTCAGCTGATCGTAACCATTGTCGGTGGGCGTGCCTGGACCCGGCGTGAGCCCGCCGATTTCAATCTGCATCGTGCCGCTCTGGGTGAAATCGCCGGTGTGATTGATGATGCCGGGGGAATTGCCGGGGCTGAGCACGCCGTGATTGATGATGCTCCCTTGCGTCTCAAGATTGCCGGTCAACGATTCATCCGGATCAAGGACGACGGGCGCTGGAGCGTTCTCGATTTCCAAATCAGTCGCATGAGCAAACAACGCTTCGAGTTCCGTGGCCGGATTGTAAATCCCTGCGGAATCAGCCAAAGGAGTGGGCGCCTGCTCGGTGATTTCAAGAGCGGAACCATCAACTGAATCGGGCCTCGAGGGCAAGCCGGGGTCAATTGCGTCGGCGGAAAGGAGGACGCGAGGTTCTAGAGATTCGAGAGAAAAAGCAGCGCGCCGGTGTGCAGGGCGGAACGACACACGGTTGCGGCATTGAACGTCTTTAGCGGCGGCCACGACAACTTATGTTGAACGCTGATGGCCGAGCTTGATATGGAATCGGGAAGACTTTGTCAATTTCTTTTACACCAAACTTCAACTTTTCTTACGAAGTTAATAAGTCCCAAGAACTGAACGGAACCGGCGAAAAACTTGATGAATTCGTTGAAGGAATCGTTGGCCCAGGAATTGGCAAGCCCATCCTCCGTTGGCGCTTGGAAATCCCGCGTTCCCCCGAGTCAAGCGATGATGGGCAGGATCGGTTGTCCTTCGGAAATAAGAACGGGGCGGTTATTGGCGGCCATGACCTCGGTGTGAGGGTCAATGCCGAGCAGATAGTAAATGGTGGCGGCGAGATCTTCAGGTCGCACGGGATTTTCCGCGGGGTAGGCAGCGGTTTTGTCCGAAGCGCCATGCACAAATCCGCGCTTCACGCCCCCTCCAGCGAGCAGCACCGTGTAACAATCCGGCCAATGATCCCGGCTGGCCTTCTCGTTGATTTTCGGCGTCCGCCCGAACTCGCCCATCCAAAGCACGAGGGTGGTATCGAGCAATCCGCGCTCATCGAGCTCATCGAGCAGCGTCGGCAACGTCTGGTCGGTCATCGGCAGATGATACTTCTCGATCACTGGAAACATCTTTTTATCGTTGTTTCCATGCGTGTCCCATCCGCTACCCACATCGCCGCCAATATTGGGAGAGAAATAAACCGTCACCACTTTGGAACCGGCTTCGACAAGGCGCCGGGCCAACAGACAACTTTGCCCATAGGTGGTGCGGCCGTAACTTTCGCGCACCTTTTCCGATTCGGCGGAAAGATGGAAGGCTTCGCGCAGTTTCGGCGAATCGAGCATGGCCAGCGCCTTTTCGTAATAAGCATCCATGCCTTTGGCTTGCGCGGAATGCTCGAGCAAATGCGACTGGCGATCGATCAGCTTCTGGATGGAACGCCGGTGTTGAAGCCGTTCGTAACTGACATCGGCCGGCAGATTGAGTTCAGGGAGCTTAAAATCCGCTTTGTTCGGATCGCGCGTCACGAGCAGCGGATCGTGCACTTTGCCCAGGAAACTGGCCGATTGCCCCGGCGTAATCGTTCCATCGCCAATGACATGCGGCAGCGCCACAAACGTCGGCATCGCCTCCTGCACCGGCGCGAGCCGGTCCACGACCGACCCGTAAGCCGGAAAAAGTTCCGGTGAATCGCGCAACGTGATGTCGTCGATCGGCGGGGCATGGCCGGTGAGGGCGTAGTAGGATGCCGGGTTGTGGTTTTTCATGTGATGGTGCATCGACCGGATGAGGGTGACTTTATCCATCACTTTCGCGAGACGCGGCAGGTGTTCGCTGATGGCAATGCCATCGGCTTTGGTGGCGGCCGGTTTGTGCAAACCGCGGATGCCCTCCGGCGCGTCCGGTTTCATATCGAACATGTCGATGTGACTCGGCCCGCCGAACTGATAAAGGAAAATGATCGAGCGAGCGCGGGGCGGAAGTGCGCCCGTGGAACCGGATTTTGAACTGGCGCCGGGCTGCGCCAGCGCTTGCGCTTGCAACAATCGCGGCAAAGAAAGTCCCAAAAGCCCAAGGCCGCCCACTTTCAGGAGGTGCCGCCGCGAGAATCGGCCGGCATGAAATCCGGCGCAAGCGAAGGATGATTGGAGCGGCTTCATACCTGTCAGCGCAAAACGATAACGGGGGATGGGAGCGCAATAAAGCGTGAAATTGGGGGGGAGTTGAAGGGTTGAAGAGTTACATGGTTAAAAGGTTAAAAGAGTTAAATGGTTACATGGTGACTGCGGGCGTGTTGAGAATTCGTAGCATCGAATGTGAGTTCGATCATTTGTTCCTGGTCGCGGCGTGCTTGACGATCGGGGACGCGTCTGCCGGATCTCAGCACGGGCTGCGCGCTTTTTCGCGTGGGAATGCGCAGAAAGAGTTAGAGCCGACTCACGTCAGGCTGCTACGGAGAAATGGGGTCTGCGTAGCATCGAATGTG
>JBFMDG010000193.1:0-10879 GCA_040754135.1 Verrucomicrobiota bacterium | reverse complement strand
CCATCGCGTCCGCCGTCCGGACCGGCCTGTTCAACAACAGCTCCGCCTCGTCCAGATTCGGAGTGACCAGCGTGGCCAGAGGCAAAAGGCCCGAGCGCAACCGCTCGATGGCGGGGTCCAAAAGCAATTTGCTCCCGCTCGTTGCGACCATCACCGGATCAACAATGCGCGCCGCCGGCCTCCCCGCCGCGGCGAAAAATTCAATCACAACCTCGATGATCGGAATGTCATAGAGCATTCCGGTTTTGGCCGCGCCGATTGGGTAAAATGTGGCGACCGCTTCGATCTGGCTGTGGACGATCTCCGGCCGGGTACCCAACACCGCGCGCACGCCGGCCGGGTTCTGCGCCGTGATAGCGGTAATCGCGGTTGTGCCATGCACGCCGAGTTCTATAAACGTTCGCAAGTCCGCCTGAATCCCCGCACCGCCGCCGCTGTCGGAGCCGGCAATCGTCAGCGCGACCGGTTTTGGTAAATGATTTGACACGCGGCGCAGTGTACAGCAGAGGCCGATCATCCGAAAGCAGCGTCTGAAGTGCTCGGCCCGATGCACGCAAAAGCCAAAAGCAAGGGCAAGGCAGCTTGAAAATTTGCTCTTTGAACTTTGAAGCCAGGACCTAAATTCTCCGCATGGACAAAGATCGCGTTGCAGAAATTCTGATCGAGATCGGTGTGCTGCTGGAGTTGAAAGGGGAAAATCCTTTCAAAACCCGCGCTTACGCCAATGCCGCGCGCACTCTCGAAACCCTGCCCGAACCGCTCGAAAAACTCATCGCCGAAAATCGCCTCGGCCAAATCAAGGGCATCGGCGAAGCCTTGCAAAAAAAAATTTGCGAGCTGGTCGCGACCGGGCGGCTGGCCTACTACGACGATCTCAAAGCTTCCGTTCCTGAATCGCTCCTGGGATTGTTGCAAATCCCGGGACTCGGCCCGAAGAAAGTGAAAATCCTCTGGGAACAACTCGGCATTACCAACATGGAACAGTTGGAAAAGTTTTGTCAGGAAGGGAAGGTGGCCGTGCTCGATGGTTTTGGAGAAAAGACTCAGACTAAAATTCTCGAGGGGATCAAATTCCGCTGCCAGTATGCCAGCCGGCACCACCTCAGCAGCGCACTCGCAGCCGCCGAGCCGATGCTCGATCAGCTGCGTGGGCATCCCGACGTGATCCGCTGCAGCATGGCGGGCAGCGTGCGGCGCCAGAAGGAGATCATTGGCGATGTCGATTTTTTGGCGTCGTCAAAAAAGCCGAATGCAGTGATCGAGTTTTTCGTGCAGTTGCCCGGGATCATTTGCGTGAACGCGAAAGGGGAAACCAAAGCCAGTGTGGTGCTCGAAGGAGGCATTCAGGCCGATTTGCGCGTGGTGAGCGATCACGAATTTCCGTTTGCGCTCGCTTATTTTACTGGCAGCAAGGAGCACAACATCGTCATGCGCCAGCGCGCCATCCAACGCGGCCTGCGCCTGAATGAATATGGCCTGTTCCGATCCGATGAAGAGACGCGCGATCCGGCGCTGCTCGTTTCCTGCGCGACGGAAGAGGAGATATTCGCCCGGCTCGATTTGAGTTATGTGCCGCCGGAATTGCGCGAGGACATGGGAGAGTTCACCGCGGCCGAGAAAGGGGAAATTCCGCGCCTGCTCGAGTGGACCGAATTGCGCGGGTCACTGCATAACCATTCGAACTGGAGCGATGGCCGAAATACGATGGACGAGATTGCGGCCCACATGGAGGCTTTGGGACTGGAATATTGGGCGATCACTGACCACTCGCGCTCTTCTTTCCAGGCGCATGGGCTGGATGCCACCCGGCTCGAGCAGCAGATCAAAGCCGTCCAGGAATTCAACCAACAGTTGGCCGAGCGCGGCAGTGATTTCCGGCTGCTCACCGGAACTGAAGTCGATATTCACGCGGATGGCACGCTCGATTTTACGGACGATTTGCTCGCGCAACTCGACGTGGTGGTGGCGAGCGTGCATCAGAGTTTCACAATCGAGGAAGCGGCGATGACCAAGCGCCTGATTCGCGCCGCGCAAAATCCGAATGTGCACATGCTCGGGCATTTGACCGGGCGGCTCCTGCTCGAGCGCATGGGCTACAAAGTCAATCAGCAAGCGGTCATCGATGCCTGCGCGGAAACCGGCACCTGGATCGAACTGAACGCAAGCCCCTATCGCTTCGACATGGACTGGCGTTTATGGCCCTACGCAAAAAAGAAAGGGGTCAAATGCGTTGTCAATTGCGACGCGCATCGGCTCGAACATGTCGGTTTCCTTCGTTTGGGCGCCGGAATCGCGCGCAAAGGCTGGCTGACGAAAGACGATGTCATCAACACCCGGCCGTATCGCGTGTTGCTGGCCGAGTTGAAGCGGAAGCGGGAGCGGCATCTTTGAAATGCCGCCTTTCATGACGAACAAATTCTATGCTCCAGGCGAGGAACGGGCTCGTAAAGTGCGCGATCTCTTCACCCTGATTGCGCCACGCTATGACCTGATTAACGACCTGCAAAGTCTGAGCCTCCATCGCGCCTGGAAACGCCGCGTGGTCCGTCTGGCTCGCGTTGGTCCGGAAACAAAAGTCCTCGATTTGTGCTGCGGCACGGGTGACCTCGCGTTCGCCTTGTCGGAAACCGGCGCGACCGTCGCGGGGCTCGATTTCAATGCCGCCATGCTGTCAGTGGCGCAAGGGCGCGCCGCGAAATTCCCTGGCGGTTTTCGCGGGCAGTTTGTGCAGGGGGACGCGCTTCAGCTCCCATTCGCCACCGACACATTCGACGCGATCACCGTTGGCTACGGCTTGCGCAATCTATCCAATCTTGAAGCTGGACTGAAGGAAATGCGCCGTGTGCTCAAACCGCGCGGGCGCCTGGTGGTGCTCGATTTTGGGAAACCGGACTCGGCGCTTTGGAGAACCGCCTATTTCGCTTACCTTCGCCGTGCGGTGCCTCTCTTCGGCAAACTCTTTTGCGGGGACCGCGACACGCACGGCTATATCCTCGAATCGCTCGATCGTTACCCCGGCCAACACGGCGTCGCCGAAGTCATGCGCGGGCTGCAATTCGAGCGCGTCGAAACCATTGATCTCCTCGGCGGCGCGATGGGAATCAACGTGGCGGAAAAGTAATCAACGCATCGTCCAACTCCGCCAACCGTTCCCCAACACGTCGATGCGGTGCGCTCTAAAACAGTTCAGCGCGCCTGCCGCACGCGAATGGTGTAGGAACGCGCTTTGTTGTTCATAGTGGCGAACCGCACCGTCTGCTGCGCGTTCTCATCCAAAATCAAATTCTGGAACGGCGTGCTGTCGATGACAAACCCTTGTCCGTCCTTGAATTCGCAATTGATCTGCACCTGAATGCGGCGATTCTCGCGATTGCGCACATTGGCCGCCACGGCGGCCAGGCTGCCGTCCGGATTGGCTTGTTCCTGAAAGCCCATGCAAGTGACAGATCGCTGTGCGCCAGAATCGAGCAGCACAAATTTCGCGGTGTTTTCAATCCCGTATTTGTGAGTATTGATCGGAGGTTTGGCGCCGCCAGTCTGGCATCCGGACAAAAGCACCGCGCTCATGGCGACGGACAAAAGGAGAAACTTTTTCATACGATTAAGAGGATTTGTCGCTGACATAGACCACGGTATCGCGGTCGGGAGAAGCGACGTTAATGGTTAGCGTTTTCGTCAGGTTGGGTAAGGGACGGCGGTTGCTATCGAGAAATTCAACCGTGACCGTGTGCTGTCCGGGAGGCAATTTCATCGCGCCGAAACTCAGGAATTGCGGGAGGTTATCCCACATGCGCGTGTCCGCCGAGGGCGTGGTTGCCGCCGAAACAATTTTGCTGAGCAGCCCCGCGGCAACCAAACCGAGGCCAACTTCCGAATTCTGCCGGTTGGCGGCCGTCACGACGGCCCCGCTGATGATGGCGGCATCGCCGACGGTGTCGGTGGTGGATTTGAACACGGCCTTGTTCTCGAGGATGTGGTCCATCACCCGGCCTCCGCGGGTGGTCGCCTGAAAACTGAGATCGTCGTAGGGCCCGATGTGCACGGCTTGTGTGCCCGCCTTGATCATCACTTCGCGCGCGGTCGACTGGCCGGGCCGGAATCGAAGCTGTTCGTTGTATTGACCGGTGGCGTACTTCACCGGGCCCTGGCCGAATTCCACAAAAAAGATCGCATTGGCATCGGAAGGATATTCCGGTGGGATGGCCAGTTTGGCTGCTGCCCGGGCGCGCTTAATCGCATCGGACCCATCCCCGCGAAGTTTGCTCGTGGCGTAACCATCCAAATAATCGAGGAGCACGTAATCACTCGCGTACTGTTGATTTTCGGAATCACTGTCCTGGAGTTGAGCGCTGCGGAAACAGGCGCGCGCATTGTCCAGCTCACCGTCCATCCAATAGAGAATGCCGCGGTAATAATAGGCCATCACGCGCTCATACGGTTCTCCCTTGAAAGTCTTCTTCGACTCTTCCGAAAAATAACCGCGAGCTTTCTTCGCGTTCTTGTCCCCGGCCACAATAGATCCGGCGGTGAGCAATGCGTCGTCGAGCAGCCGCTTCGCTTCCTCGAATTGTCCGCGGCGCATGGCCGTGGCCGCCGCGCGATATTGAAAAACCACACGATCTTTGGCCGCGACATGATGAAACAACGCCCGGTCCACTGCGCTTCCATTCGAACCGGGCGACGAGGACGTCGAGGTCGAGGAAGTTGTGGCGCAACCCGAAAAGATCAGCGCGGACGCGGACAACCCGAGCGCGACCAGCAGTTTCATCGGCTTGCCTGAAGCCTGGGCGGTCATGGACGCCACCATTTTGCTGCGCATGAACAATTAGCGATAGGACGCGTCTTCGAGACCCTGCTTTTTGATTTCAGCCGAGTCTTCCCACACGATGTCGCTGGTGCGAGGATCAATCAGCTGAAAAGAATAAAGCACGTAATCACTCGTTCCCTGGCTGGTGCGCGTGGTCAGACTTTGCAGTTTGCCAGTCAAAAAGAAATCCGCGCCCTTGAATTCATTCACGTTCGGATCGCTGCTGCTCGTGACTTGGCCCGTTTGTTTCAGCGTGCGTTCGCGTTCAAGCGTGCTCATCCGGTCGCGCGCCAGAAAGCGTACCTTGCCGAGCGCTTTTTGATTCAACTGAATGCGAATCCGGTCCAGGAACATGTCTTTGTTGATCGGAAAACGAGTCTGATTTTCCACCGGATCGAGCACAATGCGCGGTGTGCCCGTGGCATTCGCGATTTCAGGGACCGACAAAATGCTGCGCGCCATGCGATCGGTGACCGCCACCAGATCTTGCGATTCAATGCCGGTGCCGGCGACGAATCCGCGCTCATCGGCGCGCATTTCGGTGACCGGAACTCCGGATGGATTCTTAACTCCGGTTGAGGCGCAACCGGCCACGAGCGCCATGACTGCGG
This sequence comes from Verrucomicrobiota bacterium, assembly GCA_040754135.1. Classification (GTDB taxonomy): domain Bacteria; phylum Verrucomicrobiota; class Verrucomicrobiia; order Limisphaerales; family SIBE01; genus JBFMDG01. The sequence continues at coordinate 5,461 of JBFMDG010000193.1, read as the reverse complement.
CGCTGCAAAGCGGAAGTTTCAATCGATTCATAGATGGGAAAAAGTTCATAGTTGGTTAAATCAGTTGGAGACTTCGAAAGTTGAGGTGAGTTTCATTGCAAGAGATTTATCGGCCAACCAAGCGGTTCGCACTGCTCATCGCGCTCCACAACGGTTGTTCGGCCACTCCGGAGATCGTCCGGTGCGGAGATGGTGTTCTGGATGTGCCGAGGCCTGGAAGTCCGCTGACAGCCGCGACTCCCAATGATTCGCGAAAAAAGAGTTGCGCCCGGGCCGGACATGCTTTCACGAGCATCGGTGTCAAATTCATCCATCGGTTCATCGGTTCAAACGCTTCTTTGACGTCTCGTTCATAGTCCTATTCAGCGGCGTGCACCACTGCTCAGGCCAAAACGGTGGCATATAATACATGGCGGCAAACGAAACTCAACTGGGTCAATGCGCCAGGGATGCGCCGCTCGTCGCCGCCTCTGCCGGGCTGTCAAAATTTGGGATGCGCCTGGAATAAAACTTGTCACTCGCCACGGCCGTTCAGTATGTCTGGGCGATGAAATCCGTTTCGCTGAAAAGATTTTTGAAATTGCGTGCCGCGTTGCAACTGGAGAAAGCCGCGCTGATGATCCGGCTGCAGGAAATCAACACCACTCTTTACAGACCCATTTCTGAAAACTCCCCCAGCCTGGCCAGGCGATTAAAAAAACAATGACCGCGTCTCTTCGATCGTTCAGAGGAATGCCATCGAGATTCGGCATGCATTCAAAAGGCAGACTTTCAAAGGCATCGACGCATCATTCAGACCTGTGAAGGCCTTTCGGCTTCGGTCATTTTCCCCGTTTCGGCGTCTGAACAGGCGACTGCCAAATCCGTACTTTCTGGTATTCTCAAGCCCTGAGCCGATCGGCTAGGATCGGTTTCCATGACGTGGCGATCCGATTCAACAAACGCAATTTCTGCAAGCATCCTGATCGTGGACGACAATCCGGTGGTGCAGCGGTTATTGACCGAGTTGTTGCGCACTTCCGGGTCGTGTCAGGTGCAAAGCGCTTTCACGGGCAACGAGGGGCTGGAATGCGCCCGGGCCAGCCGGCCTGACCTGGTGTTGCTGGATGTCATCCTGCCGGACGAAAATGGACGGGAAATTTGCCGGAAGCTCAAAGCGCTCCCCGCATTGCAACACACCTTCGTGGTGCTGCTTTCGTCGGTGGAAGTGGAATCCGAGCAACAGGCGCAAGGCCTGGATTGTGGGGCGGACGGTTACATCGCGCGGCCGATTTCCAATCGGGAATTGCTTTCCCGGATTTATTCGATTCTGAGGATTCAACAGGCGGAGAAGAAACTGCGCGAATTGAATGAGGTTTTGGAGCAGCGCGTGACCGAACGCACCGCGCAACTCGTCGAGGCCAACCACGAGCTGCGCGCGCTTTCCAGCCGGTTGGTCGAGGTGCAGGAAGCCGAGCGGCGGTTCATCGCCTCTGAACTTCATGATGCCTTCGGCCAGGAATTAACCGCCGTCGCTCTGCTTCTGGAAACAGGCCCGATGCGCGCGGAACCCGCCCTGAACGAAGTCCGGCTCATCGTCCATGGACTCCTCGAAAAAGTGCGTCAGCTTTCTCTCGATCTCCGCCCGCAAATGCTCGATGACCTCGGACTTGTTCCCGCGCTCGAATGGCATTTCAGCCGGTTCGAAGACCAAACCGGAATCACCGTCCGCTTTCAACACACGGCCATCGACCGCCGGTTTCCTTCGCCTGTCGAGACGGCGCTTTTCCGCATTGTGCAGGAAGCGCTCACCAATGTCGCGCGCCACGCGCACGTGACCGAAGTGGCCGTCCGCCTGTGGCATGTGGCCGGTCTTTGCGGATTGCAAATCGAGGATCGCGGCAAAGGCTTCGATCTGCAGAAAAAATTATCGGCGCACAATTCCAGCGGCCTGACTGGCATGCGCGAGCGGGCTGCGCTGCTCGGCGGTGAATTCGCCATTGAAACTCATCCGGAATCGGGCACCCGTGTCACCGTGGAAATCCCGCTCGAAGCCAATCCGGCTGTGTGCAATCCATGAATGCCAAAACAACCCTCGTGCTGGCGGAAGATCATCATATCGTCCGTCAAGGACTGCGCGCCCTTTTGCAACAGGAAAAGAATTTCGAACTGTTGGGCGAAGCTGCGGATGGTTTGCAAGCCCTGCAGCTCGTGGAAAAACTTCAGCCGCAAGTGCTCGTTACCGATCTGATGCTGCCGCGCCTGCATGGCCTTCAGCTGGTGCGGGAGGTGCGCAAGCAGGTGCCTCGAACCCAAGTGGTGATTTTATCCATGCACGCCGATGAACCGTATGTGCTCGAGGCGTTGCGTTATGGAGCGCTGGGCTACGTGCTGAAAGACTGCACTTCGAGCGATCTGCTCAAGGCCATTCGCGACGTGGCCGCGGGCAAACGCTACCTGAGTCCGGTGCTGTCCGATCGTGCTTTGACGGGTTATTTCGAGCATCCCGGGCAAACCACCCTCGATATTTTCGAAACCTTGACCAATCGCGAGCGCCATGTGCTGCAATTGGCCGCAGAAGGATTTACGAGTTCGGAAATTGCCACGCGACTTTTCATCAGTCCGCGCACCGCCGAAACGCATCGCGCCAATTTAATGCGCAAATTGGGACTGAGCTCGCAAACCGACCTGGTCCGCTTCGCCATTCGCAAAGGGGTGATCTCCGCGTGAATCCCTCCGGAGCGAAACCAGAGCAACTGTTCGAAAACACCGCAGGAAATTGAGAAACGGAAAGTACGGCGGCAACCGGATTGGGCAGGACGCAGGATTACATCGAGTTCAGCAACCAGAGCACTCCGGCGACGAGCGCCGAACTGATCAAGCCGAAGATGATGGACCATCGTGTGATTTGGGATCGCCACCTTTTATTCGAGCGGCCCATGCCGGGGTACAAATAATAGAGGCCGCCTTTCCGTTCTTTTTTTCCGAGGATGGAAGCCGGTCGTGACATGGCATGGTTGATCGTTGCGCTGAAACCCTCGCGGTTGCGGGCCGTTTGGGTTCGGGCTTCTTGTAGGAGGTTGCCTGCCGGTTGGCAATTCCAAAGTGGCCAAAAATGGCCCGTGATGAAAGGCCGGCGAATCAATTCCGAAAGGCTCGAAATCGTTTGGCCTTTGCTGTGGCTCACGCGCGCCGTGCCTGAAATGGGACGTTCAGCGAATCCCTCGAACGCCAACGGCGTTTTGCCCTACAGCCCAGGATGGCCGCGCCGCGGTTCCCTTGGGTCCGCGAATAAAGACATCCTAAAAACCCCAACGGGGTTGTGCGCGGTTGGTCGTGACAAGGACGGAACCCAGTTAGGGTTCAATGGACATGATGGCGTTTTACACAGGGTAGTAGCGCCTTCGGCACAGCCTTGGCCTAAAATGCCGTTGGCGTTCGCGGACGCATCAGCTGTTGCTGATACGGCGTATTCAAAAGTGGTGGAAGTATTATCGAAGTTGCGAGTCGCAGTCTCGCGCTCCGGAGCGCGACTTATTCCCGCGTCACAAATTCATCCAGGTTCAGCAGGGTGCGGGCAATGGTGACGTGCGCCGCCATTTCGATCAGGCGTTCACTGGTCAAATCGCTTCGGCCTGCAATTTTGGCGGCGTTTTCTGGATGTTTTTTCAGCAAGCGAAACTGTCGATCGTAGAGCTGCTCCAAGCGATGGAGTTCGGGCCGGGTTGGGGGACGTCCCAAAGCCAGGGTGAAGGCGCGCTGCAGTTTGGCTTTCTCTTCGAGACAATCGTTCGAGGCCGCCACTCGGGCGCCAAAGGCCTGCGCACATTCAAAAAAAACCGGGTCATTCAACAACGTCAACGCTTGCAACGGAGTGTTCGAGCGCTCGCGACGCGTGCAGCTCACATTCGAATCCGGCGCGTCAAACGTTACCAACATCGGATAAGGGACGGTGCGTTGAAAGAAAATGTAAAGCCCGCGACGGAACCGGTCGCCGCCATCGCTCTCCTTCCACTTGACGGAGTTGGCGTAACCGAGCGCGGCAATATCGGCAGGCAAGGGAGGCCGCACTCCAGGCCCGCCAATCGTTCGGTTCAACAAGCCGCTCGCCGCCAGAAAGGTGTCCCGCACATTCTCGGCCTGGACGCGAAATCGATTTTGTCGCGCCAGCAATAAATTGCTCGGATCGCGATGTTCCAGCTCCGGCCGGTACTGAGACGATTGCCGGTAGGCGGCGGAAGTGACGATGAGTTTGATGAGCGCTTTCTGGCTCCAGCCAAGACGCGGAAATTCTGACGCGAGCCAGTCGAGCAATTCCGGATGCGTCGGTGTTTCGCCGCGCGTGCCGAAATCATTGATGGTGGGGACCAAGGCGCGTCCGAACAAATGGCCCCACACGCGGTTGACGGTGACGCGCGCCGTGAGCGGATTTTCCAACGCGAACAGCCATTGCGCCAGGTCGAGGCGGTCGGCCGCATTTGGCCGGCGCGGCTCGAGCGGGTGAAGGATCGAGAGCGTTGCGGGCGACACTTCATCGCCTTTGCGAAGAAAATCACCGCGCACATGGATGAATGTTTTTCGCGGCGTGGAATTCTCGACGAGGGTTTGAGCCTGGTAGCCGCCAGGTTTGGGTTGTTCTTTTGAAAGCGATTTCAGTTTCGCGCTGAGCTCGCGATAGCCCGCGTCCACTTTTTCGCGGAAGAACTGCTGGAGTTCCTCGGTTTCTTTTGACCCCCGCGCGGTTGGCGGCTTTTCAAGAATGGCGCGAATGTTTGCTGGGATTTGGCCCGACGGCTTCGCTTCCCATTGCGCCTGGTTTCCAGGCAATTGGCCCTTGGTGTAGGATTCAATCTCCGCCTGGAGGAGGGCCATTTTTTCGTCCCAAACTTTTTTCTCGCGCTCGAATTTTTCCTGTTCGGGCGGTGGAATAATGGGCAGGTCGTGATCGGAAGCATTGTTGAAAAACGCGAACAACTGATAAAACTCGCGCTGGGTGATCGGATCGTACTTGTGCGTGTGGCATTCCGCGCACCCAACCGTCAGCCCGAGCCAGACCGTGCCGGTGGTGCTGACGCGATCGACCACTGCTTTGCAGCGGAACTCTTCCTGATCCACGCCGCCTTCGAAATTGCGCAGCGTATTCCGATGAAAACCGGTGGCGACCTTTTGCTCCAAAGTCGGGTTCGGCAGCAAATCGCCCGCGAGCTGTTCAATGCTGAATTGGTCAAACGGCAAATCACGGTTCAACGCCTGAATCACCCAATCGCGATAAACATAAGCATAAGGTCGGATGCCATCCTTCTCATAACCGTCACTATCGGCATATCGCGCCAGATCCAGCCAATGCCGCCCCCAATGCTCGCCGTAATGCGGGGAGTTGAGGAGTTGATCGACGTGTTTTTCGTAAGCATCAGGGCGGCGATCATCCACAAAAGCCTCGATGGCCTCGAGCGTCGGCGGCAACCCGGTGAGATCAAAACTC
>JBFMDG010000192.1:0-10879 GCA_040754135.1 Verrucomicrobiota bacterium | reverse complement strand
TCGGGTTTGTCCGCCATAAAGAGCGCAAATTCGGGCGCGGCTGTCTCGATCGTTGGCGCGATCAACAATCGCAGTTGGTCGATGAACTCACGCACGCCCTCCTGCCCTTCGAGCAAATGCTCCTGCACAAACCGTTTTTATTGCTCGAGCAGCGGCCGCTTTTTGTCGATTTCGATTTATTTGGGATGCTCGGAGATTTTCTATTTACCGGCCACTACGCGTTGCCGGCCAGCCATACTCAGATTAAAGCCTGGTACGAAAAAATGGCTCGAATCCAGGCGCCTCGTTCTGCCCGTGAAAAACTACATTCTTGATACCAACGTTCTCCTCCACGACCCCAATTCCATCCTCAGTTTTCAGGATAATCATGTCCTCATTCCCATCGAGGTCATCGAAGAAATCGATCGATTCAAACGCGAATCGTCCGAACTCGGCCAGAATGCCCGCACGGTTTCCCGCACCCTCGACGGACTCCGCATCCAGGGCCGCTTGAGTGAAGGAGTGGCTCTCCCCAACGGCGGTCGCCTCCGCATCGTCTTCCAATCCAAACACGAAAATGGCAACGGGCAGGTGACCGTGGGAAACAATACCGTGGACAGCCGCATCGTCTCCCTCGCGCTGCATATTCACAAAGCGCAACCGGATCGCCCAACCATTCTCGTCACCAAGGACATCAATTTGCGCATCAAAGCGGACGCGCTGGGATTGCCCGCCGAGGATTACGAAACCGATCGGGTCCTGCTGAAGGATCTTTACACCGGCATTTTCGAAAAGCAGGTCAGCGCCGATAAACTGCTCCAGTTCCGCGCCAATGGAGAACTGGAATTGAACGACGGCGAATATCATCCCAACGAATACTGCACCTTGACCGAGGAGGGGAATCCCAAACGGACCGCCCTGGCCAAAGTCGATCCCACCGGAAAACGGCTCGTTCCCATCATCGACTCCCGCGAAGGCGTTTGGGGCATCAAACCGCGTAACCGGGAGCAACACTTTGCTTTCGATGCTTTGCTCGACGACCGCGTGAAACTGGTCACGCTCATGGGCAAGGCTGGCACCGGCAAAACGCTCATGGCTATGGCCGCCGGGCTCAAACGCACCGTGCTCGATCGCGAGTTCCGCCGCGTGGTCGTAGCACGCCCTACGATTTCCATGGGCAAAGAACTCGGATTCCTCCCCGGATCGCTCGAAGAAAAACTCACCCCCTGGATGCAGCCAATCCACGACACGCTCGAAATGCTCGGCGACTTGAACATGGGCCAGGAACATCGGCGCAGTCACGATCTGATCCGCTCCGGTATGATCGTCGTGGAAGCGCTCAGTTATATTCGCGGCCGCAGCATCGCCAATCAGTTCATGGTGATTGATGAGGCTCAGAATCTGACTCCGCTCGAAGTAAAAACCATCATCACGCGCGTCGGGGAAGCTTCCAAAATTGTCTTCACCGGGGATCCGTACCAGATCGACAATCCGTACGTCGATTCCTCCTCGAACGGATTCAATTACATTGTCAGCCGGTTTCGAGCGGAACCGATCGCCGCGCATGTGGAACTGCAAAAGGGCGAACGTTCCGAGCTGGCCGAATTGGCCGCGAATATTCTGTAATCCGGACGGCGGCTTTGCCAGCCGCAGCACTGTCCCGTCCTCGACACGCTTCCTTATTTCTCCTGCGTCTTGGACTTGGGTCGCTGCTGCGGGTCCCAGACCCGCGGTCCGGCGGCGCGCCAGTTCGCGTGGCCGTCCATTGCTTTTGATCGAAGGTTTGCGCGGCTGACAACAGGACCAACACTGCGAACACAGCTGAAAATGATTGCGGCTGTGATATGTGTTTCAGCCGGGGGCCGGAAAAGGGATTGACGCGCCAAAAGCGTTCAATTTATACGTATGCGTACTTTATGACCGGCCCTGAGCTTTCCGTCGCCTTTTTTCTGCAGATGTTCTTTATCCTCGCCATTTGCAGAATCGTCGGCATCGCCGCCCGGCGCATCGGCCAACCCCAGGTCGTCGGTGAAATGATCGCCGGCGTCCTCATGGGGCCTTCTCTGTTCGGCTTATTCTGGCCGGAACTTCAGGCGCAGATTTTCCCCAAAGATTCCCTCAAAGTGCTTTTCGTCGGCTCTCAACTCGGAGTGGGCGTTTACATGTTCCTGGTCGGAGTCGAATTCAAAACCGAATTGTTCCGCGGCAGCATCCGCAGCGCAGCCGCAGTTTCCATTTCCGGCATGCTCGTTCCGTTCCTCCTCGGCTCGCTGATGGCCCTCTGGCTGATCCATGTTCCCGGACTTTTCTCCGAAAAGGCCACTCGCTTCGAAGCCATGCTCTTTCTCGGCGCAGCCATGTCGATCACTGCCTTCCCCATGCTCGCCCGTATCATTTACGAGCGCGGGCTCACCGGCACGGCTCTGGGTACTTTGGCGCTGGCCGCGGGGGCCATCGATGACGCTGCCGCCTGGTGCATCCTCGCTATCGTCCTGGCCAGCTTTGGCGGAGGCCAATGGATTGCCGTGAAAGCGATCGCCGGAGGCGTGTTGTATGGCGTCATCGTCGTGACGATTGGCCGCAAGTTATTAACGCGGCTCGGAACGGCCGCCGAAAGGGCGGGCGGGCTGAGGCCTCCCTTGCTCGCCGTGACCCTGATGTTGTTAATGCTTGGGACATGGGTAACGGATGCAATCGGCATTCACGCTGTTTTCGGAGGGTTTCTCATGGGAATTGCCATGCCGCGCGGGTTGTTTGCTCAGGAATTGCAAAAGCAACTGGAGCCATTTGCGGTGGTTTTCCTTTTGCCGATGTTTTTCACATTTTCCGGGCTGAACACGCGTTTGGACATGGTTAACAACCCCGAATTATTGCTCATCGCTTTGGCGGTCTTGCTCGCGGCTTGCATTGGAAAAGGGGCGGCTTGCTGGGCCGCGGCGCGCCTCAATGGCGTGGACAATCGCACCGCACTGGCCGTCGGAACCTTGATGAATGCGCGCGGATTGATGGAGCTGATCATTATTAATATTGGCCTCCAGAAAGGCGTGATCGAGCCGGCGTTATTTTCTATCATGGTTTTGATGGCCATTGTAACGACGCTCATGGCATCGCCTTTGTTTGAGCTGGTGTATGGGCGATTTGCCCGGCGCAAGGGGGACCTGCCGGTGACGGCTTTGGACGGCTGAAGTGAGTTTGGGCGAGGATTCCGCGCTGGCTGCCATGACCGCGAAACTATGGTTCAACCGGGTTAACATGGTTTTGTGCGCCGAATTTTGTATAGACAACCGAAAATGTAGATGGGAATATCCGGCTTGATCCGCTCAAAGGTCATGGATTGTTGCCAGGCATTTGGGATGAGATCCGAAGTTCAGTGCGATTCAATTCAAACCACCTGAAGAAAGGAAGACCTCAATGAAGTTTACGAAGCTCCTGACGATAGTGGCGTGCGCCGCGGCGTTAACGCTCGGCAGTTCGGCTCTCGCCGGCCAAAGCTGCTGCGTCAAAGCCAAGGCCAGCGGCAAAGATTGTGATCACAAATGCTGCGTCGAGGCTCGCAAGAACAGCAAGACCTGCGATAAATGCCAGGCCAGCGCCTCCTGTTGCGACAAAGCGATCGCTCAAGGCAAAAACTGTGAACATAAATGCTGCGTCGATGCCGCCAAAAACAAGCAGGTATGCGACAAATGCAACGCCAAGGAAGAAAAGAAGAAATAATTCCTTCTTGAATCTTACAGAAGCGGCGGCGCCCGTAAGGTAGCCCCGCTTTTTTCTTTTTGATCACGGCAGAAGTCCGCCGATTCAACAGCACCGCTGCGGATCTGCGGCTCGGAAAAATAAAGGCTCGAAAGGTTATACGATGAAGAACTTGCGCAAACTCCTGTCGCTGCTTTGCCTGGTGACCATCACCAGTGCCCTCTCGATTCAGGCCGAGACTTGCTGTCAGAAAGCCAAGAAGGCCGGGAAAGCATGCGACCACAAATGTTGCGTGGAAGCGGCCAAGAACAAGAAGTCGTGCGAAAAGTGCAATCCGAAGAAAGAGGAGAACAAACAGGAAAAGAAATAAGCCGTTCGAACGAACATTTCGCTAAAGCTCCTTTTTCGTGCGTTTCCCCGGGGCTTCGGAACAGCCCCTAATTCGTTGGCGAATCCTCTGACGCGACGCATCGCCGATCCGACATTCCACCCTTCACGCAACAGGGAACAAACGGTGCAACCAGGTGCGATCCATCAGCCGGTTGTCGAGTGGGCTGGGCGAACGGACTGGTTTTCCTTTTTACTTCAAGACCACTTCCTTGTTGGAATTCGATGATTGATAAATCGCTTCCAACACCCGTTGCACCTGGAGCGATTGTTCCAAAGTGACTATGGGTTTGCGGCCGAAAAGGACGCACTGAACAAAGTGATGAATCCGATCTTCCGGATGCGGCACCTTGATCTGATTCAATTCGATCGTCTCGTACCCGCCGGAACCTGGACGAAACAAGCGAGCGGGAAACAGCGCCAAACCCGCTTGAGTCCCGAGGAATTCCAGGTTCAAATCCGATTTGCGTTCCGGTTCAAGCGAGGCCCAGCTCACTTCGAAACTGAGGGTTGTGCCCCGCTTCATCTTGAGAAATGCGTAAACCGAATCTTCGACGTCAAACGGTTTGGCCGGATCGATCTCGCTCGAGCCCCAGTCGAATTCGCCCAAGCCGCGCGAGCCAAAGTGGGAATTGATCTGCCCGCGCACACTCAACACTTCGAAATCGCCGAGCAAATGGAAACAGGTATCCAGCACGTGAACTCCCAGGTCAAAAGCGCAGCCTCCGCCGGCGAACTGCTTTTGCGTAAACCAGGAGCCGATGCGCGGAATCCCTGAGCGGCGCAGCCAATGACCGCGGGCGTGATAAACCTGGCCGAGATCCCCTCGTTCCATGAGGGTTTTGGCGACTTGCGTATGGTGGGAGAAGCGAAAGTTTTGACCCACCATAAGCACCCGTTGCATTTTGCGGGCGGTGTCACAGATCCGCACCGCTTCACGCACACTGGTGGCCATTGGTTTTTCGAGCAGGACATGTTTGCGAGCCTGGAGCGCTTCGATGGCCACCGGCGCATGCAAGTAATTGGGAATGGCAATCGTGACGGCTTCAATATCCGGCTGATCCAACAGCTCGCGATAATCGGTGTAAATGCGAGGGATTTGAAATCGGGCGGCGGCCTGCCGAGCGCGCTCGGGATTTTTTTCCGCAATGGCGGCAAGGGCGGCCTGAGGGCATCGCACGAGGCTCTTGAGGTGGCTGAGCCCGATGCTGCCGGTGCCAATTACCGCGCAACGTAACTTGGCGGGCATAGTTGGGAACTGCGGTCTGGGCAACGCGTGCTGGTTCGCGGGTGGTTTTACGGACTTTTATTTCAAGGGTCAATCATGGAATTGATTTTCTTGAATATTCGAAATATGCGAAGGCAATCGAAGGCATTCAAGGCACTTTATTGATGACAACAGCGGGTCATATCGTTTAAATCGTCCCGGGAAACCGCCAAAAACTCAGCATTACTGTGAATCAGACCACTCGTTACCTTCAATCCATTTCCGCGCAGAGCGACATCGAGATTGCGGCTCTGGTGAACTATCTCGTGCTCGACGCCGTCAAGGCTGGGGCCAGCGACATCCACATCGAACCCTGGGAAAGCACCCTGGTCGTTCGCATTCGCCTGTTGGGTGTGTTGACGGAGTTAGTGCATTTGCCGCTCGATTTAATGGATAAGATTTCCGGCCGCCTCAAAGTCATGGCCAATCTGATCAGTTACCAAAACGATTTGCCGCAAGAAGGGCACGCGCCGGCCAGCCCTGAAATTGGCGGTGTGGAATTGCGCATTTCCGTTTTCCCCACCGTTCGCGGCGAAAAAATCGTCGTGCGCATTTTCGATCCCAGCAACCGGAGTTTTGAATTATCCAGCCTTGGTTTTGATGATGAAACACTCCAGTCGCTTTTGACTCTCCTGGCCCGTCCAAGTGGTCTGATCCTTTTTACTGGCCCGACCGGCTCAGGCAAGACGACCGCCATTTACGCGTCGCTTTATCACCTCGTCCAGCGTTCCGGTCCCAGTATCAGCATCAGCACGGTGGAAGATCCCGTCGAGTTCAACTTGCCAATGGTCAGCCAGGCGCAGATTAATCCGGTCAAAGAATTCACCTATCCGGTGGCTTTGCGCTCTTTGATGCGCCAGGACCCGCAAGTGATTATGATCGGCGAAATTCGGGATCCGGAAACCGCCGCCATCGCCGTGCAAGCGGGCCTCACCGGCCATTTGGTCATCAGCACTATCCATAGCGGGAGCACTTCAGGCGTGTTTGCGCGGCTCATCAACATGGACATCGAGCCGTTTCTGCTCTCCTCGAGCATTATTGGCGTCGTGGGATTGCGTTTGATCCGGAAGAACTGCCAGTTTTGCTCTGAACCTTACCAGCCGGAGCCGCCCATGATGCGGTTGGTGCCACCCGAAATTGCCGAGATCGCCACGTTCCGCAAAGGCATGGGCTGTAACGAATGTCTCCACACCGGTTTTGCGGGCCGGACTTCCCTGGCGGAAATGCTCATTGCGGACGAAGTGTTGCGCGATTCGATCATGCAAAAACTTCCGACGCGTTCGTTGCAACAGATCGCCGTGCAACAAGGGATGCAAACGCTTTGGCACGTGGGATTGCGTCGGGTAGCTCAAGGCCAAACCACTCTCGAAGAAATTCTCCGCGTTGTGGCCGTCGATCAGTTCTGAGCATTCAATTCTTTGGTCATTCAATCTGCTCAGCCCGATCGCGCCGCGTGGCCGGAAGAGGATCTCGAATTCACTCGAACGCAAACATCCGCCCCAATCCTATTCCCTTGCACATTTCGCACTGAAATCGGTATAGGCCTGCCGTGCTCTTAACCCTGTTGCTGGCGTTGCTGGCTCTGCTCAGCATCGCCTTGAACCTCTGGCAATGGCTTGTCGCCTGGCGTTTCCCGCTGCACCGACGCGAGCGCGCTGCGCCCTTTGCCCCGGCGATCACAATCTTCAAGCCTTTAAAAGGCGCAGATGCGGAAACGATCGGTTGCCTGCGGAGTTGGTTCGAGCAGGATTATGCCGGACCCGTTCAAATTCTTTTCGGTGTCGCTTCCAAGGATGACCCGGTTCGCGAGGTGGTGGAAGGGCTGCTCAAACAATTTCCACAAGCAGATGCGCAATGGCTGATTTGTCCCGAGTCACTTGGCCCGAACGCGAAAGTTTCCACGCTCACCCAGCTTCAACGACACGCCCGTCATGAGTTGGTGCTGGTCAGTGATGCCGATGTTTGGGTGCCGCGCGATTTCCTGGCTCAAGTCGTCTTGCCCTTGCGTGACCCCACCATCGGTCTCGTTAACTGTTTTTATCAACTGGCCAATCCCAGCACGGCGGCGATGCGCTGGGAAGCGGTGGCCATCAATGCCGATTTCTGGTCGCAGGTCCTCCAGTCGCAATCGCTGAAGCCGCTCGATTTCGCCCTTGGCGCGGTCATGGTCACCCGGCGTCATTTGCTCGAAAAGATCGGAGGATTCCGGGCCCTCGTTGATTGTTTGGCGGACGATTATCAGTTGGGCAATCGCATTGCCAGGCTGGGCCAGCGAATCGTGTTGTCGCCGCTGGTGGTGGAATGCCGGTCGCACGCCATGGACTGGTCGGAGGTTGGAGCGCATCAATTGCGTTGGGCGCGCACCATTCGGGTTTGCCAGCCGCTCCCGTACTTTTTCAGTGTGCTCAACAACCAGACGCTTTGGACTTTTCTGTTGGCGCTGCGCCTGATGTCGTTCTGGGGAATCGCCCTTGTGCTCGGTTCGTTGGCCGTGCGGTACCTGACTGCGCGGGCGAATGCCCAAAAGCTGACTGGCAAAGCGCCGGATTTTAACGTCGCCGATGTTATGATCAAAGATCTTTGCCAGGCCGCGGTTTGGCTTTTGGCCTTCGCAGGCAACACAGTCGTTTGGCGCGGTGACCGTTTTCGTGTGCTTTCAGGCGGCCAACTGAAAAAGCTCAAAACCCCCGATCAAGCCGTCATCAGAGATTAGGCGCTGTCCCACGTGGCAGGGCGTGGCAAGCGCCTCTGGCAAATGTGTGGCCAATTCAAGCCTCTCACCTTGGGCGATCCATCAGTCAAATGCGCTTCGGACATGCTCGATTCGACTGCGGCGTTTGACGAACCCTCATCGGTCCGTCTATGGTCCTGCCGTGCAACACAAGCAACGCCATTACGTGCTCTTTGATGACGCCTGCCCGCTTTGCCAGTTCCAAATGAAAGTTCTCACCTGGCTCGATTGGTTCAATCGCATCAGCCTGGTGCCGATTTCTCATCCCGAGGCGGCGGTGCTGGCGCCATCATTAACCCGCGAAGCGCTTTTGGAAGCGATTCATTGTGTAACGCCAGACGGCCAAATTTATCGCGGAGCGCGTTGCATTCGTTTCCTCGGAATGCGCATGCCTCTGCTCATCCCAATCGCCCTGTTCCTTTGGCTCCCCGGCGTGATTTGGGTCGCTGAAAAAGTTTACCAATGGATCAGCCGGAATCGGCATTTGCTCAGTCGATGGTTCGGTTGCAAAGAAGCGTGCGCCATCATGCCCTCCCGCGAACGGAAGCAGGATTTGTTGCCGCTTCAAAAAAGCTGATTGCCCGTGGCGCCGGCGTTATTGATCAGGCCGTTTGCCAGGATTCGCCCAACCAACTCTTGAACTTTCGATCCCGTCTCGAAGCGGCTTACCTTTGTGCGCGTCAGGACCTCCTGAACGAACGCCATGCCGCGGGCTATTGGTCTGGTGAGCTTTCGAGCAGCGCCTTGTCCACCGCCACAGCCCTCACCGCTTTAACCATCCATGCGCAGCGGAACGGATCGATCGATTCGGCGCGCGACATGATTCACGCTGGTCTCGCATGGCTCGATCAACATGCCAATCCCGATGGCGGCTGGGGCGATACGACGCGCAGCTTGAGCAACATCAGCACGACCACGCTCTGTTGGGCGGCTTTCGGGGTTGTGCCAGATGCCGACAGGAAGTTTCGATCGACAGTCGAACGCGCCGCGTCGTGGCTCGATCGCGCAGCAGGAGGAACGGACCCGGCCCGTTTGTCGCGCGCCATCATTGCCCGTTATGGAAATGATCGGACTTTTTCGGTGCCCATTTTGACCATGTGCGCGCTGGCCGGGCGATTGGGTCCGGAGCCGGACTGTTGGCGGTGGGTATTGCCATTGCCCTTCGAGTTGGCGGCTTTGCCACATCAATTCTTCGCGGGCATTGGGCTGCCGGTAGTGAGTTATGCCCTGCCCGCCTTGATCGCCATGGGACTGGCGCGCCATGTTCACAGCCCATCGGCAAATCCCGTGGTCCGCGCCATTCGCCAAATCGCGCGCGCCCGCACCTTGCGCGTGCTATCCGCTATTCAACCGGCCAGCGGGGGATTTCTCGAAGCCACGCCGCTGACCAGTTTCGTCGTCATGAGTCTTGCCGGAAGCGGATGGCCGCATCATCCGGTCACTGAAAATGGTGTGGAATTCCTGAAACGCTCCATGCGTCCCGATGGCAGTTGGGCTATCGATACAAACCTCGCCACCTGGGTGACAACCCTTTCAGTCAACGCCCTGGCGTGCGCGGGAGATGCGAACCTGGATCGCGAGGCCGCATCCGAAATTCGCGAATGGTTGTTGCGCCAGCAATTTCAAGCGGAACATCCCTACACACATGCCGCGCCTGGGGGTTGGGCGTGGACCGATT
The DNA here is from genome assembly GCA_040754135.1 of Verrucomicrobiota bacterium. Lineage (GTDB taxonomy): Bacteria > Verrucomicrobiota > Verrucomicrobiia > Limisphaerales > SIBE01 > JBFMDG01. Next base: position 1,144 of record JBFMDG010000192.1, on the reverse strand, counting down.
TGCCCGGAGGCGTTCCCGATGCCGACGACACCGCGGGGGCATTGATCGCCTTGAGGAATCTTGGGAGTCGCGATGAGAAGACCAAAGCAGCGGCCCGGCTCGGCGTACAGTGGCTCCTCGATTTGCAGAATGATGATGGGGGTATTCCGACATTTTGCCGCGGCTGGGGGAAACTGGAATTTGACCGGAGCAGTCCGGATTTGACGGCGCATGCCATCCGGGCCTGGCTGGCCTGGAAAGACGAATGGCCCGAGCGCCGTGAGACGATTCGGTATGCGGTCGAAAGGGCGATCGCCTTTCTGTCCAGAACACAACATGCGTCCGGATGCTGGATTCCCCTTTGGTTCGGGAACCAATTTGCGCCAGGGGATGTGAATCCGGCATATGGCACAGCCAAGGTGTTGCTCGCCCTCGCGGCGTTTGAACTTCGATTTTGGCCAAAGATTGAACCGATGATCCAAAGCGGAGCGCGCTGGTTGATCCAGCATCAACGCGAGGATGGCAGTTGGAGTGGCGCGCCGGAAGGAGCGTCATCAGTGGAAGAAACTGCTTTAGGTGTGCAGGCGCTGGCGTCGGTGCTTCCGCATTTACGCCATGCGCCTCAATATGATGAAACGCAACAAAGCCTCAGGCGCGGCGCGCTTTGGCTGATCGATCGGGTCGAGACCGGCACCTGGATCGAACCTTCTCCCATCGGCTTTTATTTCGCGAAGCTTTGGTATTGGGAACGGCTTTATCCCCTGATTTTCACCCTCGGTGCGCTGGGCCGATTACGCGCATTGGAAATGGGAGATAAGTGACCGGACGGCAGGAGAAAAGATGATTTTTGCGGCAGGCGCGCTGGACGACATCCCGGGCGCGCTGGACGACTTCCCGGGCACGCTGGACGACATCCCTGGCACGCTGGACGACATCCCTGGCACGCTGGACGACATCCCTGGCACGCTGGACGACATCCCTGGCACGCTGGACGACATCCCTGGCACGCTGGACGACATCCCGGGCGCGCTGGACGACTTCCCTGGCACGCTGGACGACATCCCTGGCACGCTGGACGACATCCCTGGCACGCTGGACGACATCCCTGGCACGCTGGACGACATCCCTGGCACGCTGGACGACATCCCAGGCACGCTGGATGACA
>JBFMDG010000191.1:0-10914 GCA_040754135.1 Verrucomicrobiota bacterium | reverse complement strand
GACCTTGTGCAGAAACGGTTCCGGCGTTTGGGCGACCGTCTCCTCGGCATCGTTGAACTGGCCGAAGAACAAAAGCATTCGCCAAATTTCTCCCCGTCGCTTTATCGCGCCGCCATTCAACAAGTGGCGGGGGAAGCGATGGCATTTAATTTTCGCGAGGCGGTCGATCCGCGCCCCGCGCGCCGTCGCGCCGGAATGGTTTTGGGTTTGGCGGGATTGATCGCTGTGTTGTTTGCCATCGCGCCAAAAGCCGGCTGGAACGCGCTCGTGCGCCTGGCGTTTCCCGCGCGATCCATCGAACGGTTTACATTGGTGCGCCTCGAAGAGGTGCCGCCAGAAAAAGTGGTTGCGCATGGCGAGCCGTTCGAGTTGACCGCTCGCGTGCAATACGAATCATTCTGGAAACCGCGCCGCGCTTTTGCCCAATTCCAGCGCCAGCCCAAGATCGCCGCGACGGTGCAACGGGATTACGTGAGTTTGCGCGTTCCCGGCCAGGTGCAGCCGGGGCCGCTGCGTTTAAAAATGGGTGATGCGGAGCGCACGATTCAAATTGTGCCGGCGCCCCGTCCTTCGCTCAAAGAACTTTCCGCGCGCGTGGAACTGCCCGAGTACCTCGAATATCCCCAACAAACCATCGCCATTCCGGGCGGCTCGTTGACCGTGCTGCAGGGAAGCCGCGTCACCTTCCGCGGGCGCGCCAGCCGCCCCCTGGCCGCGGCCATTCTGGAAATTCCCGGCGTGAACACGCATGCATTGAACATCGAAGCGGATAACTTTTCTTCGCCGTCCTTGAGCCTCGATCAAGTGCTGCAATGTGTGTTCACATGGGAAGACAACCTCGGGCTCGCTTCCGCGGCGCCCTGGCGACTGGCCGTGCAACAACAAAAAGATCTGCCGCCCACGCCAGAATTCGTCGGACTCAATCGCGAATCGGTCCTGCTCGAAAGCGAAATTCTCGAACTCAAAGCCGCCGCCGAAGATGATTTTGGCGTGCGCGAACTCGGCGTCTATTGGGAGTTGGTCACGGACTGGGCTTCGACCAACGCCATCCGTCGCAAACAAGATATCAAAGTCCTCGCTCCCGGGCCGAAGGAAAAACAGCTTTCCGACACATTTTATTTCAGCCCGAGTCTCCTGCAGCTTCCGGCGGATTCGACCGTGGAATTGCGCGCCTACGCCGTTGATGCGTTTCCAGGGCGCGACCGATCGGAATCGCCGCCGTATCGGGTTTACATTCTCGGCCGCGAGCAGCACGCCGAGATGGTCCGGCGCGAATTGGAATCCATGCTGGCGCAGCTCGAAGAAGTCACGCGTTTGGAAGAGAAGATTGCCGCAGCGACCAAGGAATTGCAGATCACGCCTGAATCGACCGACCAGGCGGCCACGGATCAATTGAATCAATTGGTGGAAGACCAGCATCAGAATGCGGAGTTGCTCGAGCGTCTCGCGCGTGAAGGCATGAAAGCATTGCGTGAGGCGCTGCGTAATCCGGCCTTTCCTGAAGAAGCGCTCAGTCAATGGACCCAAAACCTTCATGCCATGCAGCAGTTGTCCCGCGAGCAGATGAAGGCCGCCGCCGCCGCCCTCCAATCCGCTCAGCAAAATCAAAGTTCCCGCGCCAAAGATCTGGCCGAAGCGCGCGAGCAAGAGCAGAGCATCCTCGATCAACTCGAGCAGTTGCAAAAGCAAGTCAATCGCGGACTGGATGATCTGCAGGCCATGACGCTGGCCCAGCGGTTGCGGAAACTGGGCACCGAAGAAAACGAAATCGAAACCGCGCTCGAAAAACTGGTCCCGGAAACCATCGGCCTGCTGCCTGAAGATTTGCCCGCTCCCTTCAAGCGTGCCAACGCGTCGCTCGCCGGGAAGCAGGATGCCACTCTCAAAGAAGCCCAGGTATTGCTCGGCGAAATCAGCCGGTTCTTCGAACGCACCCAAAAGCAGAATTATGGGGAGGTCAGCAAAGAAATGAGCCAGGCCCGCACCGACGAGGAATTGCTCCGGGTGCGCGAGTTGATTCAAAGCAACATTGCCATGGAAGCCTCGCAGCATCTCACGAATTGGGCGCATCGCTTCAACGACTGGGCGGACCGTCTCGAACCGAAGCAACAGGAAAGCGCCTCGGGCAGCGGCAGCGGCAGCGGAAGCGGTGAAGGCGAAAATATGATGGAGCAATTACTCGCTTTGCTCCGCATTCGGCAGGGCGAACTGACGCTCCGCGAACAAACGCGCCTTCTCGATCGCGATGCGGAAGCGGAGAATTATCCCGATCGCTCCCGTTTATTGGCGGAAAAACAGGCCGGGCTCCGCACGGAATTTCAACGCAATCGCATTCAACTTCCCATGGAGGCGATTCAACATCTATCGGCGCAAACCTACGTGACGATGGAAGAGGCCGAAGCCCTCCTGGCCAAACCGCAAACAGACACCGCCACCCAAGGAAGCCAGACCAAAGTGGTCGAGCATCTCTCCGATCTCATCAACCTCATCAATGAACAAGCGCAACGCGGTGGTCAAAGCAACCAGCCGCAGGAAGCATCGATGGCGGAGGAAATGGCGTTTCTCATGGAAATGATGGCTCAGGCCGCCGGCATGAACATGACTCCGACGCCCAGTCCGACTGGCGGCGGCAATATGGCCGGTGGCGGCACCGATCGCACCGGCAGCGGTCTGCCCGGCGAAGCGAGCGGCCCGAGCGGTCCCACGCGCACGACGCGAAAAGCGGCCGGGACAACCCAGAATTTGCCGACGGAATTCCGGGAGGCATTGCAGAATTATTTCAATGCACTTGAACAGAACATGCCTGCGCAATAATCCGCCCGCTTCGAGCTGGACGCTGCGGTGGTTGGTCGCCGGCCTGGCGGCGATCACGCTTGTGGCGTCGCGCGCGCAGGAGGTGTTTGTCGAAAAGGAATCGTTGCCTGCGGAAGTCGAGCGCATTTATGTGAAAGGCTTGAACTTTTTAGTGCGCACCCAAACGCCGGAAGGCCATTGGAGCGATATGCCCTATGGCCGGGAGCCGGCTGTGGTCGGGCTGGCCATCGTCAGCATGCTCGCGCATGGCGATGATCCGAATGTGGGGCCGTACAGCCAGGCGATCAAACGTGGTCTCGAACACATTCTCAAAGAGCAAAACCCAAACACGGGATACATCGGCAAGACGATGTACAATCATGGTTTCGCTGCGCTCGCTTTGGCCGAGGCTTATGGCGTGGTGGACGATGCCCGGCTCGGGAACGCTTTGAAAAAGGCCGTCGGATTAATTCTTGAAAGCCAAACGCGCAATCGTTTTGGCGCCTGGCGGTACTCGCCGGAAAGCAGCGACGCCGACACTACCGTGAGCGGCGCGCAAATGGTGGCGCTGTTCGCGGCCCGAAACGCCGGCATCGCCGTTCCGGAAGAGGCCATTCAAAAAGGCCTGAAGTTTTTCCTCAATTGTCAAACGGGCGATGGCGGATTCGGCTACACCTCAAATGTTTCGCCCAACGCCGCCCGCACCGCCATCGGCGTGCTCACGCTGGCTCTGGCGAAAGAAAAAAATTCGAAAGCCTTTCAATCGGCGTTTGCCTTTCTGCAACGCACCCCGCCGGAAACCCATTATCAGCAGTACTACATTTACTACGCGGCACAGGCGTTCTTTCACGGCTCACCCGAAGTTTGGACCAACTGGAATCGGCGCAACATCAAAAATCTCGGCGCCACGCAGAACCCGGATGGCAGTTGGGAAGGAAATTTCGGCACGACGTTTTCCACGACCGCTTCGCTGCTGTCTTTGGCGCTCAACTATCGTTTCCTGCCGATCTATGAACGTTGAGCGCTCCATCGAATTCCGCCCGCATGTTTCCGGATCCGCCGACGCGGGACCGGCCTCGAGGCCGAGCCCAAGGATGAGCGCATTGGTTCGCACCCGACGGCGCGATGCCATGGGTGAGATGCAGAAATGGATGCGGTTTTATTCGGTCTTGTTGTTGATGGCGCTCGCAATGGGGCTGAGGCTGGCGGTGAGGGCGGGCCCGCTCCAAACCAACGAAGTGGCGCGCGCCGATTTCCTGCAATTTTTCGACGGCTCATTTCTCCATGGACGTCTCGCGGCCATCGACATCAAAGGCGGCGTTTGCTGGGAGCATCCCGTGGCCAAAAAACCGATCGCATTCCGGCCGGAGAATATTGAAAACATTCGTTTTGAAGGGACTGGCTTTGACATGTCGCATTTTCGACCCACCTGCCGGTTCCGATTTCAGAATGGCGACGAACTCTATGGGAATCTGGTGTCGCTCGATCCCGAGAGCGTTTCCATTCAGACCTGGTTTGGCGGTCCGTGGAAAACACCGCGCGGCGCGCTCCAGGCCATCACCTTCCTGCCGAAAAATTTTTCCATTCTTTATGAAGGACCGACCGGGCTCGACGGTTGGAACGCCGGGACTCAGACCAATCGTTGGGAGTATCGGAACGGTTCGTTCACGGTGGACGACATCGCCACGTTGGGACGTGATTTCAAACTGACCGGATCTTCGCTGGTGGCGTTTGATTTGGCCTGGACCGGATCATTCAGTCTGGTGGTGAATCTTTACACCGATACTTACGGCCAGCTGAATTACAGCAGCTCCGGTTACATGTTTTATTTCAATCCCACCTACATCAATCTCGTGCGCGTGCAATCGGGCGCCGGAATTTTCAATTTGGGACAGGGCCAGATCGCAGGCATGACGCGCAAATCGCAAATGCATTTGGAAATTCGCACGGAAAAAGAAGAGGGGACGTTGTCGCTCTACGCCGATGGCGTGCTCGTGCAGCGCTGGAAGGACAAAGAAGGCCTGGCCGCGCGCGGCACAGGATTGGTCTTTGCCAATCAAATGGAAGGGCCCACCTTGAGAATTTCGAACCTCAAAATCGCTCAATGGAGCGGCAAATTCGGCGTGGACGAGCCGCCCACCAACACGACTCCGAGCGACATCGTCTATCTCGTGAACAAGGATAAAGCCTCGGGTAACCTGCGCGACTTGCGCGAGGATAAACTCGAATTGGCCGCGGGACAGAACACCTTCCAAATCCCCATGTCGCGCGTGACGCAGATTTTCTTCGGCGCAAAACGCACGCCGCCCGTGGCCCAAGGCCCGTGGACGGTGCGGGCTTTTTTCAACGGCGGCGGCAGCGTGTCCTTTGATCTGCATTCCTGGAACCGGCAAAGCGTCACCGGTCTCAGTCCTTATTTCGGTCCCACCAGTTTCAACGCCAATGCCATTTTGCAAATGCAGTTTCACCCGGAACGCCCGCGCGTTGCCACGGTTGAAACTGCCCAAACCAACGACCTCGAATGGGAGTTCGAATGAAGCGACCACTCCTCCTGATCCTGACTTTAATTTTGCTCCTGATCGGCCTGCCGCCGGGCCTCTTGGCACAGCAGCTTTCGCCAACCGGCCTTCTCGCCGCTGCCGATCCAGCCGCAGCCGTCGAAGCTTCGCTCGATGAACCGGCCCGTGCCGTCGCAAAAAAGAATGCCCTCCAGTTTCGCAATGGTGATTTGCTTTACGGTTCGCTCGTCTCCATCGATCCACAACATGGCATCCGCTGGCAGCATCCGGATGCGAGCCAAACGATTGAATTCAGCGCCGACGGAGTTGCGGAAATCGAATTCGCTCCGCGGCAGGTCACGCGTCCCAATTCCGCCAATCATTGCCTCGTGCAACTGATCAATCAGGATGAAATCGAAGGTGTCCTCACGCTTACCGAGCCGGACAAGATCCTGTTGGAAACCTGGTATGCGGGAACGCTGACCATTCCTCGCTCCATGGTGCGGTCGATCATCCCCAGCGGACCAGTGCGCAACGTGAAATTCGAAGGCCCGAAAGGCATTGAAGATTGGATCATTGGCAATGTGCAATCCGCCGGCGCCGATGCCGGGCAGTTTCGCTACCGCGCGGGAGCATTTTACGCCACCAAAGCGGCCTCGATCGCGCGCAATGTGAATTTGCCCGACGTGGCCAGCATCCGTTTTGACATCGCCTGGCGCGGCAACCTCTTCATGGCCCTCGCCCTTTACACCGAATACATGCATCCGATCAATCTTTCGCGGAAAGAAACCGAGCCGGATTTCGGCGGATTTTACAGTCTGCAATTGAACAATTTTTCCGCGAACTTGCTTCCGGTGAACAAACAGGATCCGCTCCGCTACCTCGGACAGGTGCCCATCCCGATGCTCAGCCAGAAGAACACCGCCCAAATCGAAATCCGGGTGCACAAGATCAAACGGTCCATTGCCTTGCTCGTCGATGACGTGCTCGTCAAGCAGTGGGTGGATGCGGACAAGTTCGTCGGGACCGGCACGGGCATCCGGCTCGTGCACCAAGGATTGGGCGCGCTGAAATTTTCCAATCTGCAAATCACCGATTGGGACGGTCAATTCGAGGAATTCTCGCGCGGGAGCAGCCCGGTTTCCGAGGATTCCGCCCGCTTGCGCAATGGGGATCGGCTGGCCGGGAAACTGGAAAAAATCGCCGACGGCTCAATGGTTTTTGATATCGGCCTCAAAAAGCTGGAAGTGCCGCTCGGACGCGTTCGGCAAATTGACCTGGCCAAAACCACCCCGGCAAAGAATTTTGCCGAGGCGAATACCAAAGCATTTTTTCATCGGCGCGGCTCGGTCAGCTTTCAACTCGAAACCTGGTCGGATCGGGGCATCACAGCCATCAGCCCCGCCTTGGGCGCAGTGACGTTCGATCCGAATTCCTTTGCGCGAATTGAATTCACGAAGCCGCCCCTTCAGCGCGGATCGTCAAAGTAATCCGTGCCAGTCAGAGGCGGGGCGCCTGTTCTCCTCATGATGGATGGCTCGGAAAAGCTTGATCTGAGCCGCGATCGCGGAATCTGAAAAAACCCGAAGGCCGACAGAATTGTCGCACTGGAGCTTGGAGCTTGGACTTTTTGCGCGGATGCCCTTGTCGAAAAATTTGTCGGAAACTTCTTCGGTTTTTCCATCGAGACAATTTGCGACCAATTCTTCGACAAAGGGAATGGTCTTCGACCGGCAGGCGATAGAAATTCGCAGATTATCGCGGCCAATTCGAGTGCGCTGCGCTGAGACGAGGATTACGATTTCAGGCCCAGGGGCGCGTCCGACATCAGGCCGCTCCTTCGAATTCTCAGGCCTGGTTCCGCGCCCGCTACCCAGCGTGATTTTTGCGGGCGCTGCGTGGGTTCAGAAGATTCACGTATGGGCAGCAATTTGCGCGAGACGGATTCCACAGGAGGCAGGAGCTTCAGGGTCGGGAAATTTGGTTTCATGCGACAGCTCAGAATCGATCAATCTAAGTTTTATGCAAATGAGGCGACGGTTCACCCGGTTCACCCAGGCGAACGGCACCCCCCGGCGGACTGCGATAACCAGCCATGATCTCCTCCAAGAGTGGGTCCGCCGGGGTGGTGCGCGGGTCCGGTGGACGTCTCGCGTGATTCGCGGAGCACGTCCAAAATTTCAAATGACCGTTTCGCTTTCATTCAGCTCTTTGCCAGCTCGGACGCTCTCCGTGCCGAGCCGGCCCGATCGCATCGCGCCCAGTTCCAGTTCCACTTTCCGAGGATCAGCTTCGGCAAATTGCACGACCGTGGCTTTCCCCGTTTTGGCGAACGTTTAGCGAAAATTGTTTTCCAAACTGGGCGAAGAAATGAAGTGGAGGTTCAGCCGGGTTCCAGATGCGACAGCTCTGAGCGAAATCTTTGCACCCATTGCTTGCCCGAATTCGGAGCAGTTTGCAGTCGCGATTCGCTCCCAGGTGTGATTCGATCGCGGCATGTCCGATGTGAACCGCGTGCTCGACGCGATCGAGCGCGGCCAAACCAGGGATGCCGATGAATTGCTGCCGTTGGTTTATGACGAGTTGCGCCGGCTGGCTGCCTGGAAAATGGCGCACGAATCAGAGGGACAAACTCTGCAACCCACCGCGCTCGTTCATGAAGCGTGGCTCCGCCTGGCGGGCGCGAATGCGGAACGTCCCTTCCATGGGCGCACTCATTTTATGGCGGCGGCTGCGGAAGCGATGCGCCTGATTTTGATCGATAGAGCGCGCCGTCGAAAAGCTCAGAAGCGCGGCTGCGGCGCGAAAAAGCTCGATCTCGATCAGGTCAACGCCGCTGCGCAGGCTGATAGCGAGACGCTCCTGATGATGGAGGATGCGCTGGTCAAGCTGGCCCGGGAAGATCCTCGCGCCGCGGAACTCATCAAGCTCCGTTTTTTCGCCGGACTGACGAACGAGGAGGCGGCGCAGGCGTTAGGCATTTCCGAGCGATCGGCCAAGCGTTACTGGACATACGCGCGCGCCTGGCTTTACCGTGAAATTTCGAAAGCGGCCATCGGCTGAAATTCTTTTTTGTTGGCCCTTTTTCTGGATCGATTGCGCTTGATGTCCATGAAGCCTGCGTGGCTGAACCTATGGACGACATCCGAAAATCCGCTCGAACCCTGTTTAACGAAGCGATTGAAATTGAAGATCCATCGCTGCGCGCCGAGTACCTCGACCGCGTCTGCCGCTCCGATCCGGCTTTGCGCCGGAACATCGAGGAGCTCATCGCTGCCGATGCCGCCGCGGGTGGTTTTCTCGTCCCGTCCAGCGCGCCCGTTTCGGGGGCAACCACCGTTGCGGCGGAGGAATTGAAGGAACTCGTTGGTGAACGGATCGGCCGCTACAAGCTGCTTCAGAAAATCGGCGAAGGCGGTTGTGGCGTGGTTTACATGGCCGAACAGGAGGAACCGGTGCGACGCCGCGTCGCCCTCAAAGTCATCAAGCTCGGTATGGATACGCGCCGTGTCATTGCGCGATTCGAAGCGGAGCGCCAGGCCCTCGCGCTCATGGACCATCCGAACATTGCCCGGGTCCTCGACGCCGGCAGCACCGAGAGCGGGCGGCCTTTCTTCGTCATGGAACTCGTTAAAGGCATTCGCATCACCGATTACTGTGATCAGAAAAAACTCTCCACCGGCGAACGACTGAAATTATTTGCACAGGTCTGTCATGCCATTCAACACGCGCATCAAAAGGGAATCATCCATCGCGACATCAAGCCGTCCAATATTCTGGTCACGCATTACGATGGGGTAGCCACACCCAAAGTGATTGATTTCGGCATTGCCAAAGCCACCCAACAACCGCTCACCGACAAAACGCTGTTCACCGCTTTTGAACAATTCATGGGCACACCCGCATACATGAGCCCGGAACAGGCGGAACTGAGCGCGCTCGATATCGACACGCGCAGCGACATCTACAGCCTGGGGGTGCTTCTCTACGAGTTGTTGACCGGACGCACGCCATTCGAAAGCAAAACTCTCCTGCAAGCCGGCCTCGAGGAGATTCGGCGCATCCTCCGCGAGGAAGATCCGATGCCGCCTTCAACGCGCCTGAGCACGATGATCGTTTCCGATCTGCAGGCGGTGGCCGCGCAGCGCCAATCCGATCCCGTCCACTTGAATTCCATACTGCGCGGCGATCTTGATTGGATCGTCATGAAAGCGCTCGAGAAGGATCGATCGCGCCGGTACGAAACCGCCGATGGTCTCGCCAAAGATGTGCAGCGCTATCTCGAGGACGAACCCGTGCTGGCCAGGCCGCCTGGGAATCTCTATCGCCTGCGCAAAATGATTCGCCGGCACAAAATGGCGTTCGCAGTCTGCGGCGCGGTTCTGGCGACGCTTTCGATGATGTTTTTGTTTTTTCTGCTCAAGGTCGTTCCGGTGTGGGCGGAGATGCTGGAGCCGATCTTCGCCCGAGAAGGCCGCCAGCTGCCGTTGTTGATCAAAGGCCTGCTCGCCCTGAGCCATTTTCTCTCGCGCTGGTTTTTACTGCTTTTGCTGATGATTTCTCTGCCGCTATTCCTGGCCCGAAAATTTCGGAAGAAAAAGTTCTGACAACGCTACCGATGCGATGTGGTTTGTTGGACTCGTATGCGTTGTGGCTTTTCACTTATGGAGTGCGCCGGCCGAACGAAGTGGCGCCGGCGCTTTGGCCACGGCACAACGCGTGTGGATCATCCGGCGCGCATCGCATCGGCCAAAGCGCTGTCGCGCGTCGAGGACGGCGAACGCGCGGCAGAATTTAATCTGCAGCCAGATTTGGCGGCCGCGTCGCGCTTACTGCGAGAGTTCGCTGCGCTGTAAGCAATCGCTCATCTGTCAACGTTTTGAGAAATGCGATGAGCGCTCGCTTGTCGCCGGCACTGAGCGGAACGCCGCCATCGGGATGCTTGGCCAAATTCGGGTCGAGCGTCGCACTGCGTTTGATGCCATGGCTGTAGTGCTCGATCACTTCCTCGAGCCTGGCGAAACGGCCATCGTGCATGTAGGGCGCGGTGACCTCCACGTTGCGGAGGGAAGGCACCGCGAATTTTCCGCGGTCCGCTTCGTTCCCGCTGACCAATGCTCGTCCCGCATCAGTAAAAACCGCGTCGAGGCCGTTGTTCGCAAAGCTCTGGCTTTGGAAGAGCGGTCCGCCATGGCAATGAAAGCAATCCGCCCCGTATTGCTCCCGGCGCGGGTCATACTCGGTGTGGAACAATTCAAATCCACGCTTCTCCTCTTCGCTCAATTCGGCTTCGCCAACAATGGCCAGGTCGAATTTCGAATGACCCGACACTTGCACGATCAGAAACTGCTCGAGGGCGCGAGCAATGCGATCGGCGGTAATCTCCGCCGTGCCGAATGCTCGAGCGAACTGCGTTGCGTAATCCGTCTCCGCATTCACCTCATTCTCGATCGTCCAATCATGTTCCCATTTCACACGCGGGATTGTTCGATGGAGATTTGACGAGGCTGACACTCGATTTGCACCTGGCGGGGATTGTTGGCGTGTCAGTTTTTTGACGACGTTTGTGAGCGACTCGTGCATCTCGACCGGGTTTTCGATCGGCATCAAGACCTGTTCGCGC
>JBFMDG010000190.1:0-10924 GCA_040754135.1 Verrucomicrobiota bacterium | reverse complement strand
GCTTTGTCGCAAAGAATCCCGATTCCAGCCTTTCGCCGAAAATTGGTCGGCCAAACTCCCCGACTTCGTTCAGGAGCGGTTGCCTGCCTTTCCCGATGCGCATCGAGATCGATCCATCGCGAGCAAAATCCTGTGTGAACTTGGCCCTGCCGCCCGGGCGCTCAAACCGCAATTGATGGCGATCCTCGAAAAAAAATGTGCGGCCTCATCCCGCTCGTATTCGGCGGTCAACCCGAAGAGTCCGGAATGGAGCGCGCTGGAATTTGTGCCCGAGGTGCTCGCTTCCATCGGTGCAGGGGAGCGCGATGTAGTTCTGATTTTGTTGCAAAATATTCAACACCCCGCGATCGGACGTGGATGCCAGCTCGCGCTGCTGAACCAGAAAGAGGCCGCGATCCCGCTGGTCCGGTCAGAAATGGCCGCTTGCTTTCAAAATTCAGATCCTGAGGTTCGAACGTTTGCCATTCACTTTTCCAGTTCCATCCTGGACACCGATGCTCTGTTGCGAGCACGGGTGATTCGAGCCATTGAGGAGCCGACACCGGAAGTGCGAGCCGCCGCCGTGAAAGCGTTCGCATTGCACCTTCGTGGTCAGCCTGAGTTGATCAACCTCGTGCTGCCCAGGCTCGAAGATTCGGCGGAGCTCGTGCGAGTCGAGGATTGCCGGGCTTTGGGCCATGCGCGGTGGCATTTTGAGACGGTTGTCCCGGTGTTGGCAGCTCGCCTGGGCGGCGCGGAACATCTGGTGAGTGTGCGTGCCCTTGGCGACCTTGTCCCTTACACGCGGCGGGCATTTGACGCACTGACGAACGCCTTGGCCTCATCCACCGAGGACAATTGGGAAGCCATCGTTGCCAGGCTCACACGGTTGGGTCAAATGCATTGTGCGGTGCCGGCGCTACGCCCATTGATGTCAGCCCATGATTTCAGAACACGCACGAAAGTGGCGAAAATGGTTTGGGAATTGAACCCGGACCTTGCCTTTGCCTGGCAACAGGCGCATTACCGCACCCAGACCAATCGAACCACACACCCAGAAATCCGCAAACTGATCCAGGTGTTGGAGCGGCATCTCAATGACATTGAAGTTTGGGCGATGATGGAGGCACTCGGGATTTTGGGACCGGAATCGGCCGAAGCAGTGCCAGTGCTCGCCCGACTCTTGCAAAACAAAAACGAGCGGTTGCGATCGCGCGCGGCATTCACTCTCGGCCAGATTGGCGCCCCGGCCCTGACGGCCCTTTCCGAGTTGCATCGGCTGCGGAACGATGATCATTTATACGTGCGCGAAACGGTCGCCAAAGCGCTCGAACGCATCGACGCCGCTCCGGCCACGCCACCATCGATCGATCCATGATCAAGTGAAAGCTCGATTCGCGGCTTCAAATCAGCCATGCCATTCTCCTTTTTAAATCCGTGGTTGTGGCTGGGGGCGCTGGCCATCGCCGCGCCGCTCTGGCTGCATTTGCGGCGTAAACAGCCGGAAAACCTGGTGCGGTTTTCCACGCTCCGTTTTCTCGACGATCAGCCGCGTCCACAACAAAGTCCATTGCGCCTTCGTCATCCGTTGCTTTTCCTCCTGCGGACGTTGGCGGTCCTGCTCATCGCCGCGGCGTTCGCCTGGCCTTTCCTGAAAAAGGCTCAACCGGTCATTGTCAAAGAAAGCCGGGTTTACATTCTCGATAACACCCTCAGCCATCAGGCGAATAGGGCTTTTCTCCAGGCGCGCGATCATCTCGCCCGCGAACTCGCCTCGACCGGCCGCGATCTGCAGATCGCCGTGGTCGAATTAAGCTCGCAGGCGCGTGTGATCATTCAGTTCGGCGATGATCGCGTGGCCGCTGCCGAAGTGGTGAAAGGGCTACAACCTTCCTTTCAGCGAGGTTCCTTTCTGGCGGCTTTCCGCCAGGCCAATTCGCTCCTGGGCAATTCCCTCGGTGAAAAGCGCCGCATCATTTTCCTTACGGACAATCAGGAAAATCAATGGACCGAAAACAACTCGAGCCCCGCATTCCTGCGCGCGGTCGATGTGGATGTGCCCAAACCATCGATGACCTTATCGGCCAATCTGCATCTCGCCGAACCTCGCGTGCAGCGGGTGTTTCTTGGCGATAAATCGCTCATCAATTTCAGCGCGCAATTGACGCGTCAGGGCGAGGTGCGCCGGGCCGCCGTCGCGCTGCGTTCCAATGGACAGACGCTGGTTCAAAAAGAAATCGAGTTCGGCGAAAAGGAAGAAACGATGACGCTCCAGGCGCAATGGGAATCAGATCCGCAACTCTGGTTGCGCGGCGAGGTGGAAGCAATCGGCCAACCCGATGCGCTCGAAGGTGACAACAAACTCTATTTCTCCCTGCCGCCCGTCCGCGAAGGCAAAGTGGCGTTGCTCGCGCATTCGCCTTTCCTCCGCGTGGCGCTCTCGCCGGACGTGATGCGCGGCCGGTGGCAAGCGCGCATTGTGGAGCCGGCGCGTCTGGGCGAGGAAGTTCAGGCCGGACAGGACGCCGACGTGTTGGTCGTGGAAAGCAATTATTTGCAATCGAGCGAGGCGCGCCAGTTGGTGCAGCGTTATTTGAGCAACGAACGCGGAGTGGTTTTGTTGATCAACCGGATCACTCCGACGGTTAACGGCGCGTTACGCGAGCTTGGCTTCGAACCGGCAGGCCGCGCCGAAAAGCGACGTGGAGAAAAATTCAAATATGTTTCCGGGCAACACCCTGTGTTCCATCCGTTCGTTGCTTCCGATTTCGGCAATTTGAGTGAAGTCGAGTTGCACTCGTATGTGCGGCTGAACGCGCCGCAGGCCATTCCGCTGGCTTTTGCCGAATCGGGCGACGCCGTTTTCTTTCAAGGTACGCGAGCCAAGGGCAAATTGTTCGTGGCCGCTTTTGGCCTCGATCGGGACCAAACGAGCTGGCCCGTGCACGTGACCTTCATTCCGTTCCTGGATTTGTGTTTGCAATCGGCGCGCGCCACCGAACAAACCCCGGCGGTTTTCGAGCCGGGCGATGCTTATGTCCTGGGGCTGCCGTCGGATCATTCCGCCCGCGAGGTGGTGATTCGCCGCGCCGATGGGGAAGGGGCGGAACTGGGGCGGTTTGTCATTGCACAAAACCGCGCGCAACTGAAATTGCCGGGCGCTCCTGGTGTTTACACTTTCGGTTTCGACGACCAAAAGGAGCCGGCGCATATTTTTTCGATCAATCCCTCGCCGAAGGAATCGCGATTGAAATATTTGAATCCGGTGGAGATAGTGCACGCGTGGCAACAGCCGGAACAGCGCGGACCCGCCAACGAAAAAGCTTCGAGCGCCGCTCCATTGCGTGCGGGCATTCTCCAACAGCGCTTTTGGTGGTGGGTGCTGCTGGCGGCGGCGGCGGCCCTGCTGATCGAGATGGCCATTTGCGCACGCCAAAGTCTGGCGCCGGAACGTTCTGTACATCCCGGTCGTGCCGCCCCGCACGGGGAAAGGAGAGCCGATGAGCTTCAGCTATCATAATATTGAGGCCAATTTGAAACGAACAGCGCGCCGTTGGAAGTGGCTCCGCTTCTGGCAGCAAACCGCCCATTTAGGAATGGCCGTGCTCGTCGTCTTTCTGGTCATCGGATTTGCCCTCACTCGCGATTGGATCACTCATCCCACCGTTGTGCGGCTGATTCTTGGCCTCACTTGCATCAGCGCGTTTGTGCTTTGGTTGATGTCTCTGGCCTCCACCCTCAGCAAAAACCTGAGCCGCTGGTGGTTGGCGGAGAACCTCGAAACATCCCGGCCGGAATTGGAAGATCGGTTGAACACGCTCGTCTTTTTGGAGGGAGTGCGGAAGCACCCGGCCATCAAACCGTTTTTCAAACGGATTGAAAAACAAACGCATCAGGTGCTGCAAAACCAGAGCGCGTCGCTCCCTTTTTCACCCCGTCGCGCCCTCGCACACCTCGGGGCCGCTTTGGTGTTGATGATTGGCACGCTGCTCTTTTACGAACGGTCCGCGCCTTTCAGTCACCTGCGCGCGCCGCCAACAAATTCGCCCGTTCAAACCGCCGGTTTGCCAGCGCCAGATCTCGATTTGCCGGATACCACTGCCGTCGAAGAACAGAAAAATTGGGGTGAAGTGCGCATCACCGATCCAGGCCAGGACTTGAAAGTAACCAAAGTGGACGCGGTCGCTTTGCAAATCGAAGCGGCCACCAGTCAGCCGATCAAAGAAGTTGCCTGGGCCACCGGCATTAATGGAGACAAGGAATCGGTGCGCGCGCTGCCGCCTCCGGCCGAACGAAAATATGCCGTCTATCAACCCGTCCTTTACATGGATGAATTGGGCTTATCTGATTGGGATGTGGTGACCTATTACGCGAAAGCGAATACGGAAAAAAATGAAGCGTACGCCTCCGATATTTATTTCCTCGAAGTGCGGCCATTCCGCGAAGAGATCCTCAAGCTGCAGGGAAAGAACGGCAGCAGCCAATGCTACAACTTGATGAAGGAGATCACCGGCCTCATCCAGCGCCAGCAACTGATCATTCGCCAGACCCATAAATATTTGCAGTCGGTCCCGGATCAACCGCACCTCGCGGAGCAGGATCGCACCAAACTTTCCGAAGCCGAACGCGACCTGAATGATGCGGTCAAACACCTCTATGCCAAAATCACCACGGAGATGGAGAACAAACCGGTCGGCGAAGTGCTCGATCACCTGGCCAAAGCGGAAAGCTGGATGACTTCGGCGACAACCAATCTCTTGAACGAGGTCAGCACGGGATTGAGCCAGGAACAAAGCGCGCTCAAAGAACTCGTGGCCTCTCGCAAAAGCTTCCAAAAAACCATCACCGAAAATCCAGAGGCGTTCGAAGGTCAGGATGGCAACGACGATGGCAGCGACATGACACGGATTGCCGAGCCTTCCGACAAACTGAAAACGATGGCTGAGTTTCGGAACGAAGCCAAAGCCATGCGCGATCTGGTCAAGCAAACGCTCCGGCAGCAGGAAGATCTCGCGCAACGCGCCGCGGTCAAACCGCGCGCGGAATATCCAAAGCTCGCGCAGGAGGAAAAGAAACTGCGCGAAGGACTGGAAGAGTTTAAATCGGCGCACCCCGAGGCCTTCAAGCCATTGGAAGAATCTTTCGCGGACGCGCTCGAAGCGATGAAAGATTCGGAAGAAGCCCTCGAGAAGAAGACGGCCGCGGCGCGCGAGAATCCGAAAAAGGCCGCGGAAAAACTGGCTGCGCTCGACCGGCAAATGGAAAGCCGCCAATTGGTTAAGGATCTGTCGAATGCCTATCAGCTCAAGAAAATGCTCGACGAGCAGATCGAGCAATTCTCGAAGCTCGAACAACAGCCCGATTCTTTTAACCAGGAACAGCTCGAACAATTGGCCGAGGAAACGAAACAAACCACCGCCGAGTTGAAGAAACTGGCAGAAGAGCAGCCTACGCGCGATGCATTTGGTCCGAAACTTCGCGACGAATTGAAAGATGAGAAGAAGCAGCAGTTGGATGCGAAGGTTGCGGCGGCCTGCCAATCGCCCATGGCCTCGGGCAGGCCTCAGGCAGCGGGGGCGGCGAAATCGGACCTGGCGCGGGTGAGCCAGGCGTTTACGGAAAGTCAGCCGCAGGTGTTGCAACAAGCGCAGGCAAACGATCCTTTCCAGCAAGGATCCGACGAGGCGTTTCAACTCGGTTTGAAACAGCTCGAAAGTTTGCTGCGGCAAAAACAAAACGGACGCCCTCTGCCAGCGCAGGACGAACAATCGCAGCGCCGCGAAGCGTTTCAAAATCTCATGCAAGGCCTGACGCGCCAGGATGGAAACAATAACGAGTACGGACGCGACGTTATCGCTCTCATCGAACGCGAGTTGCGCGATCGAGGCGAACCGATCGACATCGAGGCCTTGAAGAAACTTCAGGAGAAGCTCACGCGCTTCGCCGTGGAAATGCAGGACGAAGCCAAGCCTGATGAAAAAGCGATGACCTATATCGATCCGGCGCGCCTTCCGCCCAGCTACCGCGGGCCAATCGAGAAATACTTTCAGAAACTGTCGGAAAAGAAATGACCAGGCCGCGCAACGCGCCAATCACTCGTGCACCCTGGTGTGAGCGCTGGAAGGCATTTGCCAATGCATCCATCAGGCGGTCCGGAAACACCGCGCCATTGCCATGAGCCAGCTCACTTTTGACTTTCCGCTCGGCTGGCAAATCGGATTGCCCGTGATGCTGCTCGCGTTGGCTTTCGCCTGCTGGTCCGATTGGCGGCGGGGCGTGCCGCATGCCCGAATAGTTGGCCTCCTCTCCTTGCGCGGTTTGGCATTGCTGCTCCTGGTTTTTCTGGTGTCGCGTCCAGTTTTGGTGACGCGTGAAAATCCGGACGCGGAAGGGAGACCGGTTGTTTTGCTCGTGGACAAAAGCGAAAGCATGTCGCTCGAAGGACCGGACGGCACTCGATTTCAACAAGTGTTCGGTTTTGTCCGCGATCAACTGGCGCCGGCATTGAAGAAAAATGCTCTCGATACGCGCCTGCTCGTGTTCGCGGAGGAGACGGAGGCGGTCACCGGCTCGCAATTGGCCGAGACCACGCCCAACGGCAAGCGCACCAACCTCGGGCGCGCGATCAGCCGCGCGCTTGTCCACACGACGCAGCCGCCGAGAGCGATTATTGCGTTGACGGACGGAGCCTCGACCGATGCCAGTGACAATGCCAAAGCGCTGGCCGGGTTGGTTGAAGCCAGGGTTCCGTTTATCGGCGTCGGTTTCGGCGACGAGGAAGGAGCTCGCACACTCACGTTGCGGCAAGCGGAGGCGCCCCCCACGGCTGCGCCCAATCAGGCTTTTCATATTTCCGCGCAGCTTGAAATGGCCAACATCGAGGAATTGCCGGCGTTTGATCTGTTGCTCTTGAGGGATGGACAGCTTCACGACAAAAAAACCGTGCAAGCAGGACGCGGCTCGCGTTTTTGGCTGGAGAATTTTCGCGTCACAGAAAAAGAGCAGGGCGCGCACACCTACACCATTCAGCTGGTGCCACCGGCCTCGCCCGGATTGGTTTGCGCTGGCGCGACGGCGACGACCTCGGTGCGAATCACCGACGAGAAGGAGCTGCGGGTGCTTTATGTGCAAGGGGCGCTGACGTGGGATTACAAGTTCATCAACCTCGCGCTGCGCAACGATCCTTCCATCAAAATCACCGGTTTAACCCGCACATCGGCGCATTCGGTGTTTCGGCAAAATGTCGAGAGTGCCGGTGAACTGGTCGGCGGGTTTCCCACGCGGCTGGATGAAATGGCGCCCTATCGTGTGGTGGTGCTGGCGAGTTTACGTCCGAGCGATCTCACGCCGCCTCAGCAGGAATTGTTGGCGCGGTTTTGCGGCGAGTTGGGCGGCGGCGTATTGATGATTGGTGGTCCCTCGACCTTCGATGCTTCCTGGCAGGGGAGCCGGCTGGAACAGCTTTTGCCGGTAATTTTTTCTTCCGGTTCGGGCTTGAGTGCGCTGGATCGTCCGTTCCGATTGCAGTTCACCGAGCAGGCCTTGCAGCATCCCGTGTTTCAAGTCGATGCCACCGATCGCGCCGCCCTCGACAAACTGCCGACGTTTACGCAGTACGGCCGCGTGGATGCGGCGAAACCGGGCGCGCAGATTTGGGCCACGCATCAATCGGAGGAAGGTCCGAATGGCAAACGGATCCTTATGGCTTCGCAACGGTTTGGAGCTGGAATTTCGGCGGTGATTTGCGTGCAGAATTTTTGGCGCTGGCGTTTGGCGCGCGATGCCGATACGCAGCAGTTCGACCGGTTCTGGCGCCAGTTCTTTCGGTTCTTGAGCGAATCGAGCCGCCAGGATGTGGCCATTCATTTCGCCGAACAGGAATTGCGTCCTCGATCCGATGTGCAGCTGATTCTCGAACGTCAGGCGGCGCCGCAAAATCCGTTGCAAAACCAAGCGAAGTTCTCGTTGCGCGTCATGGACGGCGCGCGGAAACCGGTTTTCGAACAAGAGATCGAACTCGCTCCGGCGCGCCCGCTCGCGATCACATTTCCCGCGGGAGACGCGGGCGTTTACACGGTCACGGTGCTGGACGCGAAGAAGGCGCCGGTGGCGACGCGCTCGCTCGAGATTAAAGAGCTGAACCTCGAATTTCAAAACACGGCGCGGAATATGGAAATGCTGCGGCAATGGGCCAGCCTGAGTGACGGGTTGGCAATCAAAGTCGAGGATTGCCGGGATTCAACCGCATTGTTGGAGCAGATCGAAACCAAAATGGAACAAGCTCGCCGCAAACAGGTGACGCGGCGTCCGGTGGGTCTGAATGTGTGGACTTTGCTCGGGTTGCTGGGTGTTTTGGGTGGCGAATGGCTCCTGCGCAAACGTTGGGGATTGATTTAAGCAAAGCATGCTGACGCAAAACTTATGAAAAACTGGATGTGCAGTTTGATCGCAATTTCAATCCTGCCCTGGTTGTGGGCCGCGCCTCTGCAAGCGCAGGAGCGCGATGACAAGATGGCCACCTTTTTCATGGGCCGCGTCAAATACAGCACCAATGACGGCAACGATTGCCGCACTGTGGGGCAGGATTTGATGAAACTGGTCTCGCGCGCTTCCAGCATCAAAATTCAGGAGGAACGCCGCGTGAAACTCGCCGATCCAGACCTGTTCGAAACGCCATTCCTGTTCATGAACGGGCACAACAACTTTGTTTTGAACGACGCCGAGCTGGAAAATTTGCGCAAATACCTGGCGCATGGCGGATTTATCTTCGCTTCCGGTTGCTGCACTAATCCCCAGTTTCCCGATGCCTGGAAAAGAGAGTTCGGGCGCATTTTCCCGGGAGAAACCGTTCGCGAATTGCCCTACACCCATTTGATTTATCGCTCGTTCTATAAAATCGAAAAAGTGCGCTGCATTCATTTGCCCAAGGACGTGAAATTGGTCGGTCTGTTTTACCAGGGCAACCTCGTCGCGGTCATGGGTGACGAGGGCTTGTGTTGCGCGTTCAGCGCCGACAACTCGTGCAACGATGGCAAAGGAGTCAGCACGGAAGACGGTCAGAAACTCGCGCTCAACATTGCGGTTTACGCGCTCACGCACTAAACCGCCGCGGAATCGGCTCGCGCATCGGATGAATCCCTCCCCGACCGGAGTTGTTTCCAGATCAAAAGAAGCGCGCTCGCGAAATCCTGCGGGCGTTCGCTGATCCAGCGATCGATTTCGTTGGGATCAAACCAATCGCCGGTTTCAATTTCCTCGGGGTGAAGCACGAACGGACCTTCGTGTTCGCAGCGATAAACCCAGCAGAATTCCTGGCCCGTTTCACGGCAGGCTTCCACTTTGAACAAACGTTGCGGCGCGGTGCTCAATTCCAGTCCGAGTTCTTCACGCAATTCCCGGAGCGCACACGCATCGTAATCCTCGCCACAATCCAGATGGCCCGCCGCTGAAGAATCCCACGCTCCCGGGAAACAATCTTTCTTGAGCGAGCGCTTTTGCAAAAAGAGCTGGCCGCTCGCGTTGAACACCAGCACATGCACCGCGCGATGTTTCAACCCGCGACGATGAACTTCACTGCGAGGCTGACGATCGATGATCTCGTCGCGCTCGTTGACCACATCGAAAATCTCTTCGCTCATGAGTTCAGCTCCATCTCAAATCGCCTTCGTTGCCGCTTTTTTCGTTCCGCTCCGGCTGACTTCCATCGCTTATCCGCGTGTCCTGATTTCGATGCTGCCATTTCAAAGCGGAAGCGTCGGCGGTCGGGTCCGCATGTTTTAATGAGCGGAAGTTTTCGTCGAGGCGGAAAACTCCAGAATTCGCGTCAACCTGACAAATTGTTCGAGCGAGACGTCCTCGGCCCGGATGGTGGGCGGTAACGATAATTCCTGAAAAGCGTTCTCGAGGCGGGCGATTGGCCAGTCGCTTTTCAACAATTTGAACATCATTTTGCGGCGCTGTGAGAAGGCGCGTTTCACGATTTTTTGAAACGCGGCGAGGTCGCTCGCTTCCAGCAACGGAACCGAACGCTTGCGCAAAGTGATGCAGGCGGAATCAACTTCCGGCACCGGCCAAAAGCAGCGCGCCGAAATGCGAAACCATCCGCCTGGTTCGTAGCGGACCTGCAACAGGAGCGTCAACAAACCGTAATGATCGTCGCCGGCCTTCGCCATGATGCGCTCGGCCACTTCCAGTTGCAGCGTGACCACCATCGAGATCGGCGCCCCCGGAGCCTGGGCCAATTCCACCAGAATGGGAGAAGCGACCGAGTAAGGCAGATTCGAAACGACCTTCCACGACGACCAGTCGGTGGTGTTTTTTCGCAGAAATTCGAGTGCATCGCCGTGAACCAGTTCGAGGCGGGACTCTTTGCGATGTTTCTTTTGCAGAAATTCGAAAAGGCGGCGGTCCTTTTCAATCGCCCAGACATGCGCTCCGGCCTCGAGCAGCTTTTCCGTCAACGGACCTAGTCCAGGACCAATCTCCAAAACGTGATCCCCCGGTTGAATTTCGGCCGCGGCAACGATCCGATCGAGTTGATGGACGTCGTGCAAAAAATTCTGGCCGAGAGATTTGGTCAGCTGAATCTGGCCCTCGGACAAAATCTGTTTCATCTCGCTGAGCTTCATTCCGATAGAAAACCTGGACGTTTCGTCGCGTTTCACCGGACTGTACCGAACGCCAGGCCGGTGCGCCAGCGCCAAGCCGCGTCAAGGGTTGCGCTTGACCCATTCGCCGCAGCCATGCATCGAAACAATGCCTCGGAACCATACCCGGAGCCGTGGCCTCTCATGTTGGGAGGTGGCCTGTAATAGCCTCCATGGGATTGCGAAACGGTCGATAAAATGTCGAAAAATGGCCTGAATTGCAGAAAACTTCGGTGCAACCAGCTCGATGGCATGTGTCTTGCCTGCATTTTCGCCCGTCCGTTTTATGAAAACTCTGT
>JBFMDG010000189.1:0-10974 GCA_040754135.1 Verrucomicrobiota bacterium | reverse complement strand
ATTGGCGCACGGGGTCGTCGATGCCTATCCCAACCCCGCGCCCTTGCGACAAATCACATTGCGCTGCGACAAAACGAATGCGTTGTTGGGCGTTGAAATCCCCTCGGGCCAGCAAGCGAAATTTCTGCAGAGCCTCGGACTCGAGGTCGTGAATCCCTCCGCAGGGACAACTGTCGGCGAAGTGCTCCCTGGGACAACCGCGGATCCTGCGCAAAAAATCACCGTCCGCATTCCCACGTTCCGCGTTGACTTGAAGCGTGAGACTGACCTGATCGAAGAAGTCGCGCGTCTGTTTGGCGTCGAGAAAATTCCGTCCACGCCGCCGCGTGGCGCGCTCGGCACGCATTCCTACGACGCGTTGCACGATCAGATTGCAGAAGTGCGCCGGCTCATGACCGGTTTGGGACTGAATGAAACGCAGGGGCAAACTTTGATTTCCGATAGCGCGGCCCGCCTCATCGAGGTCCCCTGGGTGCCATTGCAAAATCCGTTGAGCAGCGACATGAATGTGCTTCGGCCCAGTTTGCTGCCGGGCTTGCTCGCGGTATTGCGTCACAACCTCAATCACAAAAACAACGACGTGGCAGCTTTTGAAGTGGGCCGCGTGTTCGTGAACACCAATGGATCTGCCCGCGAGGAGCGGCGCGTGGCCGTCGCCATCACCGGACAGCGCCAGATGAATTTCTGGTCAGGCGACGACCGGCACGCGCGGTTCGACATCTCCGACCTCAAAGGCATCGTTGAAGAATTTCTCGATCAATTCGGTGTGCGAGGCGTCATTTATACGCGGCGCGAAGCTCCGACCGCGTTGTATGTCGAATCGGCCACGATCACCCTTGGCAAGCAGGTCATCGGGGAACTCGGCCAGGTATTGCCTACGCTCGCGCGGCAGCACGACTTGCGGGATGCGGCGTTTCTCGCGGAACTCAATCTCGATTTGCTTCTGGCGCGACGGGCTCCGGCGCGCAGCTTCAAACCGTTGCCGGCGTTTCCGAGCGTTCGGCGGGATGTGGCCATGCTGGTGCCAGAGAGCACGGCGCACGATGCGATCCTCAATGTCGTGCGCCAGACGAAGCCTGCGAATTTGGAGAGCGTGGAATTATTCGACATCTTCCGCGGAAAAAATATTCCCGA
This sequence comes from Verrucomicrobiota bacterium, assembly GCA_040754135.1. GTDB lineage: Bacteria > Verrucomicrobiota > Verrucomicrobiia > Limisphaerales > SIBE01 > JBFMDG01. Next base: position 9,840 of record JBFMDG010000189.1, on the reverse strand, counting down.
AGGCCAGAAAAGCGTTGCTTACGCTTTCACTTATCGAAATCCCGAGCGCACCTTGACCGATGCGGAAGTGAACGCTGCGCACGAAAAACTGGTGCAGCAATTCCGTCAATCGTTGAAAGCAACTATCCGCGAGTAGGGGTTTGAATTTTGTTCGCGGTTGCGCCTGCAATCTCGGCTTTCGCTCCCGCATTCTTACCGAGGAACGACGGCAAAACCGCCCGGCAATCTCACGTCGTCGGCGAGGGTGACGGCGACGTTTCGGACGATGCTTCAGGCGCTGGAGATGACCCGGCATTTTCGGCGGGAGCCGGCTCGGAAACCGCGTCCGAAGCCGCCGCGGGCGCTGGTGTGGCCGCAGGCTGGGCTGGTGCCGCTGCCGGCGCCTGAACCAATTCGATGCTCTCGATTCGGAAGCGTTTCTTCACCCCATGACTTTCGAATTCCGCTTCATCCCCGGGCTTGGAATTCATCAGCGCTTGAGCGATTGGAGTCAGATAGCTGATGATTCCCCGTTCCGGATCCGAGTCCCAGGCGCCGAGAATGGTGAACGATTCGTGATGCTGGTTCTCGAGATCCACCACATTCACCTTCGTCCCCACGCCCACCACATCCTTGCGGGCATTGGAAAAATCGGTGCCGCGCGCGCGCACCAACTGAGTTTCCAGCTCGCCCTTGCGACGCATGAGCAGTTTTTGCATTTCCTTGGCCGCTTTGTATTCGTGATTCTCGCGCAGATCACCGTAACTGCGGGCAATGGCGATTTCCTTCGAGTTGGCGGGAATTTTCTTTTGTACCAGCTCGTTATATTCCTGCTTGCGGCGTTCGAGGCTTTCCCAGGAAACGATGAAGGTCGAGTCCTGCTTGGTTTGTTCGCCGCTGATCAGAGCCTGCATCGCCGGATAACTCTTCACAATCCGCGCCAACAACGAGCGCTTGTCCATGTCATCGAAACAGGGCGACAACTGCAGCGCGCGCGTCACATCCTTGATCACTTCGAGATCGGCGGAACTGAGCAATTCCACGAGGAGATTCGGATCCTGCAAAATGAAATCGCCGAGCTTGCTCGTTTTCTTTTCGGTCTTGAACTGATCCCGCTCGATGGCGGTGAGCATGGCGCGAAACACTTCCGGTCCCAGAATATCGGCAAATGTGTCGGACCGTTCCTTGGCCAGCCAGAGGAGCAATTCGCTGCTGGCCTGGTGCTGGCTGATGAGCCGCGCCAGATGGTCCTTGAGCATTTCCAGTTTACCTTCGCTGATGAGCAGGGCTGCGCATTCACTGCACAACTTGGTGGACATGCTGTTCAACGCCGCAATCAGCACTTCCGCCCAATGTTCGGGACTAGCCGCACGAAAAGATTGCAGCGCCCTTTTGTGTTTGGCGGCGGGAAGCGTTTCCAACAGCGGCGCCGGTTTCGGCGTCTGTGTCCAAATGTCCAAATCGGTCAGCTCTCCCGTGCCCGCAGGCAATCCCGCCGCATGCCGCAGTTCATCGCGCAGAAAAATCGCTTCCAACGCCAGCCCCGCCATGGTCCGTTGATGGCTCTGAATGTCCGCGTTCAACAATTGAATCACTTCATTCGCGGCCGCATTTTGGTCGGTCAAATCCGCCAGGTTCTTCAGGATTTCGTTGGCCACGGCGAGGCGCGCTTTCAATCCCTTGGCCGCCCGGAAGTCCCCCAGGAGCCGATTCTGGAGTGAAACCTCGCTCACTTGATAAATGATCGGATCCGACTTCTTCATCGGCACTTGAAAGTGCCCGTCCTTTTTGAGTTCGCGCTTGGCCACTTCCCACCACTTTTTCCAATCTTCCGTGATGACATCGGGCACGAGGACCTGTTGAATTTGTTCCAGGGTCGCTTTGCCGCCGTAGCTTTGCAAAACGAGTTTGATCAAATCGAGATGATGCAGCGCCGCCATCTGCCGCAACGCGCCCAGATCCGAAGCTTTGCGCGCCAGAATGTGATCCTTGGGAATCGGCTTGAGTGATTCCGCGGCAAAGGCCAGATCCATGGAATGACCCGGCTTGCCCTGAAAATCGATGCTGAACCGGCAGAATACGGTATCGACGGTGGTGATTTTTCCGAAGCCCCAACTGCGATGCATGCAATAGCCGGCCCGGGTGAGTTCCAAAAGCGCTTCCAGATGATGGCGACTGATTTTCCCGCTGGCGACCAACTTTTCGAACTCTTCTTTCATACTGTGTTACTTTTTCAAAACCAATTACAACGACTATAAAACAGTGAGAATTCAAAAACCAAGAGAAATTGCCTTCCGCACGCTGCTCGAGCGCGCGCGCTCCGATGAATTTGTCGAATCGCTCCTCGAGAAACGGCTCAGCCACGCGCAACTGTCTCCACCCGACCGCGGCCTCATTCAGGAATTGGTTTTTGGCATCGCGCGCTGGCAGGCCACGCTCGATTGGCTCATCGCGCGCAAAACGGAAGGGCGCTCCCAAAATGCCCAAGTGCAATTGCTGTTGCGGCTCGGTCTCTACCAAATGTTCTGGCTCGACCGCGTTCCCCAACACGCCGCCGTTCACGAAACCGTCGAGCTCGCCAAACAACTCGGGCTCGGTCACAAAGCCGGATTTATCAATGCCGTCTTGCGCAATTACACGCGCGAATTCGAGAGCACGGAAAAAATACTCGAAGAACTCAAGCGGCAGCTTCCCGCGACCGGCTTTTCGCATCCCGAATGGCTCGTGCAACGCTGGCGCGCGCGCTGGGGCGATGAGGCCACCACCCAATTGCTCGAATGGAACAACACGCCCGCCAAAGTCTTTGCGCGAGTCAATACCTTGAAAACATCGCCGGAAGCCCTCGCTCAAATCTGGTCCGGCGAAGGCGTCCGTTTCATTCCGAAACGCGTTGCCTGGGCGGAACCGGATATTGTGTTTCAACTCGAATCACCGCCCGCACTCAATTCTCTCGCCAGTTTTCAACATGGACTTTTTTACGTGCAAGATCCGAGCACGCTGCTGGCCGTGGCCGAACTCGATCCGCAACCGGGCGAAAACATTTTGGACATGTGCGCCGCGCCCGGCGGAAAGACCACCTACATCGCGCAACGCATGAAAAATCAGGGGCGCCTCTCGGCGCAGGATTTGCACCCGTTGCGCCTGAAACTGGTGGAAGAGAATTGCCTCCGGCTGGGTGTCACTTGCGCGGATTTCACGCGGCCATCCGGAATCATTTTTCCTGAGCTGACCCTGCAGTTCGACCGCGTCCTTCTCGATGCCCCCTGCTCGAATACCGGCGTGATGCGGCGGCGTGTCGATTTGCGATGGCGGATTCGGCCCGAGGAAATTGAACGGCTCGTGGCCACACAACTCGAATTGCTGCACGAAGCCACCATGCAATTGCGCGCCGGAGGCACTCTCGTTTACAGCACGTGCAGCCTGGAACCAGAGGAGAACGAGGGCGTGATCAAAACGTTTCTGCAAAACCATCCGGATTTCGAACTGGCAAATGAACGCGAGCTTCTGCCCTTTCGCGATGCGGTGGATGGCGCCTACGTCGCCCAATTGGTCCGCAAGGCCTCGTAAATCCCTACACGCAACAACGCCTCAGCCAATTTCTTTTTCGGGTTATGCGCGCGTGCGGCGAGAATGCGGTGTTGTTGATTTGCTCTCGTGCGCCGAGCGATTTCATTCATCGCCACTGACTCCACCATTTTGGAAACGGCTCTCGTGCGCGCACCTTTCGAAGCCGCGTTTCGTCGTGCCAGAACACCGCTGCCTGGCCATGCGAGAAGCGCGTTTCCCATGGGATGTGGTAGGCGCCCGTTTCCATCCAGACGAGCGCATCGCCATCGCGCAATGCGCGCGGCAGCGAGTGACATCCCAGTTGATCGAACGCCATGCAAGTCGGCCCGCAGAGTTTGGTCGCAACACGCGGCCCGGATCGCGCAGGCACGGCAAACACCCGATGCCTTTCCCAATGCGACACCAGCGCGTGCAGCGTCCTTCCACCATCGCAAATGCACTGGCGCAAACCGCGCCGCTCCTTGACATCGAGAATGCGCACGACCAGCACGCCGCTGCGCGCGCTGAGAAACCTCCCGTTCTCGAACCAAACCTCTTCAACACCTGGAAAATCTTTCAACCGGCGTTGCAAAAGGCTCGCCAGTTCCGGCAGCTCAAACTGCGCGCAAAATTCCTCGCCCTCTCGGGAGAACGTCTGTCGCGGTGGCCAGCCTCCGCCGCAATCCACAATGCGAGGTTGAAAACGCGCGTGCCGGCAAATCGACGCCGCTTCGCGCAGAGCCCGATCGTAAATCGATGCGTCCGCCACGTTGGTTCGCAAATGGAAATGCACCATGTCGAATTGCAGCCGGGCCTTTTGCAAAATTCGAATGGCTTGCAATGCCTCGGACGGCGCCAGGCCGAATTGCGTCGGATGCGCCGGGTTTTCCGGATCGAATTCTTCGCCGGTCAACAATCGCACGCCCACACGCCATCGGCGCTTCTGAGCGAAGGGCAGCAGGGCCTTCAACTCGGCCATCGAGTCGAAGTTCACCGACAAGCCAGCGCACGCGTGGCGGGGCAGCCAATGATGTTTGGCCGGGCCATTGACGAGAATCCTTTCGGGAGCGAACCCTTCGCGCAACGCGGCCTGCAATTCAAATTCGCTGACTACTTCAATGCCGCGTCCCTGGTGCTGCCACCATCGCAAAAGCGGGCGCAGCGGCTGGGTCTTGCACGAGAGCCAATGCCGCACGGGCACGGAAAAAGACCGGCTAAGTGCGTCGAGCTCGGCCAGGCCGGCTCGAATCGGTTCGAGCGCAAAAATGTAAAAGGGCGTCGGCTCGATTTTCAGCGCCGACTGGACCAGGGGGCGCCAGAATTTTTCTCCAAACTCACGCCAGGGAATTTGCGGCGTCACATGCCCATGATTTGATAACCGCAATCCACGTAAATGACCTGACCGGTGATCGCCGCGGCTCCGTCGCTGGCCAGAAAAGTTCCGGTGGCGCCGAGTTCGTCCGGGAGGACGTTGCGTTTGAGCGGCGCTTTGGCTTCGTAATGTTTCAGCATGTCTGTGAATCCGGCGATGCCGCGCGCGGCCAGGGTGTTGACCGGTCCGGCGCTGATGCAATTGACGCGGATTTTTTTCGGGCCGAGATCGTAAGCGAGGTAGCGCGTGCTGGCTTCGAGCGAGGCTTTGGCCACGCCCATGACGTTGTAATGCGGCACGACCTTTTCGGCGCCGTAATAGGTCATGGCCACGATGCTTCCGCCATCGGTCATGAGCGGTGCGGCGGCGCGAGCGAGGGCGATGAGCGAGTAAGCGCTGACGTCGTGCGCCACGCGAAAGGCCTCGCGGCTCGTGTTCAAAAAATCGCCTTCGAGCGCCTCTCTCGGGGCGAAAGCCACCGAATGCAACAAGAGGTGGAGCTGGCCGAATTTCTGGCTCACTTCCGAAAAAACGCGCGCGATCTCGTCATCTTTGGTGACGTCGCACGGGAGAATGAGCGTCTCCGGGCCGAAGGCGCCAGCGAGCTCTTCCACATTTTCTTTCAGGCGTTCGCCTTGATAAGTGAACGCGAGCTTTGCGCCGGCGCGATGCCAGGCTTGCGCAATGGCCCAGGCAATGGACCGTTTGTTCGCCACACCGAAAACAATTCCGAGTTTGCCAGCAAGTAAAGACATAGTTTTCGGTTAGTGGTAGGGAGATTTGTCCAGTGTGGCAAGAGTGGAAATTGCGCCTCGGAATGGGCCGTGACTGGCCGCAGCCCATCGCTCGCGCGCACTGTCTCCGCCAACTTTGGTCGAGCGATCGCGCGGATTGAAAGCCAGCTTCAAAAACTGAGCTTCAAGCGAGAATCCCGCGAATGACCTCGCCGTGCACATCGGTCAGGCGGCGTTCGATGCCATTGTGATAAAAGGAAAGCCGTTCGTGATCGAGCCCCAGCAAGTGCAGCAACGTCGCGTGCAAATCGTAGATCGTGACGATCTCCTCCGCCGCTTTGTAACCGAACTCGTCCGTCGCGCCGAAGCTGAAGCCCTTCTTTACTCCGGCGCCCGCAAGCCAGACCGTGAAGCCGTGCGGATTATGGTCGCGGCCATTGGCGCCTTTTTGAAAAGTGGGCATGCGGCCGAATTCAGTGACCCAGGCGACGACGGTGTGTTCGAGCAAACCGCGCGCTTTCAAATCGCGAATCAAAGCCGCGCAGGGCTGGTCGAGGATTGGCGCGTGCACGCTGTATTGTTCCTTGAGTGTTTTGTGTCCATCCCAATTGCCCACGCCTTCCCCCATGGCGTAAGCGCCGTTAAACAATTGCACGAAGCGCACGCCGCGCTCGATCAGGCGGCGCGCCAGCAAACAATTGCGCGCGAAACCCGCTTTCAATTTGTTGGCATCGTTCACGCCATAGTTTTCCAGGGTGCTTTTGCTTTCGCCGGATAAATTTCCAACTTCGGCAGCGCTCAATTGCATTTTCGCGGCGAGCTCGTAGCTGGCAATCCGCGCGCTCAAATCGGTGTCGCCCGGATGGCGCGCCAGGTGCCGCTCATTCAGCACCGCCAGGAAATCGCGTGTGCCGCGTTCCGCCGATTCCGAAATGGATGGGGGCGTCATCAAATTCGGAATCGGTTTGTCAGCGGTAAAAGCGGTGCCTTGAAATACGGCGGGCAGAAAAGCCGAATTCCAATGATTCGGCCCGACCTGCGGAATGCCGCGCGGATCGGGAATGGCTACGAACGCCGGCAGGTTTTGGTTCTCGGTGCCGAGCGCGTAACTCACCCAGGATCCCATGCTCGGAAATCCATCGAGAATAAACCCGGTGCTCATCTGATTCTCCGCCGGGCCATGCGTGTTCGACTTGGCCGTCATCGAATGGATGAAGCAAAGGTCATCCGCGAGCTCGGCGAGGTGCGGCAGCATGTCTGAAATCATTTTGCCCGATTTCCCGCGCGGCCGAAAATTCCAGAGCGGTCGGGTCAGATTGCCGTTTTCTCCTTGAAAGGTGACGAGCTTGTCCATACCCGGCATCGCTTGCCCATGGCGTTTCACCAATTCGGGTTTGTAATCCCACGTCTCGAGATGGCTGCAAGCGCCGGAACAGAAAATCACCAGCACGTTCTTGGCGCGCGGCGTGAAATGCGGAGAGCGTGGAGCGTAGGGATGATCGGGAAACCACCGCGGACGCACAGGAGATTTCTCCGAGCTGAGAAGTTTCTGCTCCGCGAGCAGCGCCAGCAGCGCAACTCCGCTCAAGCCCGTCCCGCCGAAACGAAGAAAATCGCGGCGATTCAGCAGCCACCGGCCGGCATTGGAAATGGGAGGCATCATTTCAATCGACAAACACAAACTCATTGGCGTTGAACATGGCCCGGCAAAAGATCGGCAGCCCTTCTTTTTTCACCAGCAGCGCCGCGGACTCGAGTTCGGCCCGGTCCGGTTCGCGCTGAAAGCAAAGGCCGAACGCGCGCCGCACTTGCGCAGAAACGTTCGGGCCGGTTTCGCGTTCGAGCCGCTTCGCCATCAACTCCGCCTGTTGCATCATGAATTCGCTGTTCAACAGGTTCAACGCTTGCAACGGCGTGGTGCTGCGCGTCCGCTTCGGCGCAATCTGTCCGCCGTCCGGACAATCAAACACTCCAAACACTCCGTCCGGCCGCTGCCGCACGACCGTGCCGTAAACCATCCGCCGCCAGGTTTCTTGCGGCCATTCGCGGCGCGGACTGTAAACGCGGACATAATTGTCGTTCGCCTCGAAAAAACTGAATCCTGCGCCGCCCATGCGCCGGTCCAACTGGCCGCTGACCGTCAGAATGGCGTCGCGAATCGGCTCCGCTTCGAGGCGCCGCGCGGGAAACCTCCAAAGCCATCGCGTGCCGGCATCACGCGCCAGCCCATCAGCGCGGGTCTGGCTCGATTGCCGGTAAGTGGCTGAGGTCACAATGAGGCGGTGCAATTGTTTGATACTCCATCCTTGCTCTATGAATTCCACCGCCAGCCAATCGAGCAATTCCGGATGCGTCGGGGCCGCCCCATTCGCGCCGAAATCACTCGGCGTCGCCACCAGCCCTTCGCCAAAATGATATTGCCAAATGCGGTTCACCATCACGCGCGCGGTCAGTGGATTTTCCCGATGCGCAATCCATTCCGCCAGCGCCAGGCGGCGCTTCTGATCCTCAGTCCATCGCGGCGCTTCCTCGTTCTTGTTCGCGGCCGCCGGTCGAGTCGGCACAGTCAATCCGGCGCCGAACGCGAATTTCACCGGCACAATTTCCAATCCCCCGGGATCGACCGCTTCCCGCGGCTGCATCGGATCGCCCCGATGCAATCGCAGCGTTGGCTCCGGCATTTCCGCGAAGTTTCCCGCGTAAACCATGCGGGTCGCAGAAAGCGCTTTAATCTGCGCTTCGTGTTCCGCTCGTTCCTCGAGCAGGCGGCGAACAAGCTTGCGCGCGCCGTCGCTCAACCTGGCCATGTCAATCGGCGGCTGCGGAGCGCGACCCGGCACATAAACCTGACGATCCGCCGACGAGGCAATCAGGCGCCAGGCTTTGGAATTGTCATCATCACCAACCGCCACTTCGATTTGGTATTCGAGAGGGAGGCGATCGGCATATTTTTGTTCGCGATCGCGCCCCCAGCTGATGCGCTCGATCATCAGCGATTCGGGAAATTCCAGCTCGACCCAGCCCCGACCGCGTTCGTTGGAAATCCAACTTCGGCTGTTGCCCACGCGACCGTCATTCACATGCTCGATTTTGTGGAGATCGGAATTGGGATAAACGCTCGACGCAGTCGCTTTCGCGCCGGCACTGGCGAGAGCGGCATTCCGAGACGGATTTCCCGAAGTGAACACTTCGAGCTCATCAATGCAAGGTTCCGCATCCGTAGAACGCGTGATTGTAAATCGCAACCGTCGCGCCAGAACCGGCTTGAACTTTTCCACGTTCACTCGCGGATGCACCGCGCTGCGCATTGGCGGAATCGATGCGCGGCTCATCTCAGTTTTTCCCGAGCCTCCGCTTCCCAGTTCCGCACGCGGGCTGTCCGGTCCGCCAGCAATGTCCGATGCTGTTTCATCGGCCGCTTCAAACACGATCACGTCCGCCGCAACGAAGCGGTCGCTTTCCCCGCCTCGCAAAATGATTTGGCTTTCCGGTAAAAGGTCCCAAACACCCGCATCGTAAAAACCGCTCCACAAGGCACGGTTCGGCACCTCACCGGTGCCATCGGCAAATTTCTGCTGATCGACGCGGGCGATTTGTGTTTGATCATCGCGCGTTTCAACGTTTCCATCGCGATCCAAGAGATAAAGCGCATCGGGCGCATGGGTTTTCCAACCGCAACCCCACGAAAGATGCACACGGAAACGCCCGCGCAATTGCGGACGATAAGAACACACATCGCGCCCCGCGGCCTTCTCCCAGGCCAGGTAAGCGGGTGTGAAATTCGCCGCGCGCGCCAGGTCGCCCGGATCATCGCGTTCACCTCGGCCGCGTCCCGCCGGATATTCTCCTCGAACCGTGCGCGGGAGAAGTTCCACAACAGACGCCGCATTGGTTTCCGCGGATTTGTGCTCGTCATCGAGGACGAGAATTTGTCCTGACGACGCGAACGGTTCGAAATCCGACAGCTGGCTGTCGATGGACCGCAATTGGCGCCGGCGTTCCTCGATTTCTTTTTCGTGCGCCGCCGTTTCCTGGGTGCGGAGTTTGCGATCGGCATGTTGCACGCCCGCGAAGCAGGCCTTTAAACGGTAATAATCGAGCTGCGGAATCGGATCGAATTTGTGGTTGTGACAACGCGCGCAACCGATCGTCAGACCGAGAAACGCCGAGCCCGTGGTGCTGACCATATCGTGCAATTCATCCGCGCGC